>NZ_JACJFI010000139.1 GCF_014164505.1 Shewanella sp. SG41-4
CTTGTGCCGTACTTTAGGGTATGAGTTTAATAACATTGAATTACTCATTCAGGCCTTAACACATCGAAGCGCAGCGAATAAACATAATGAGCGTTTAGAGTTTTTAGGTGATTCGATTTTATCGATAGCCATTTCAGATGCCTTATATCATCAGTTCCCTAAGGCAACTGAAGGTGATTTAAGCCGTATGCGCGCCACTTTAGTTAAAGGCGACACACTGACGATTATCGCTCAAGAGTTCAAGTTAGGTGATTATCTGTATTTAGGTCCAGGTGAACTCAAAAGTGGTGGATTTAGACGCGAATCTATATTAGCAGATGCTGTAGAGGCCATTATTGGTGCTGTCTATCTTGATGCCGATATTGAAGTGTGTCGTAAGCTATTATTATCATGGTATCAAGAGCGCTTAGCTGAAATAAAACCGGGTATTAATCAAAAAGATCCAAAGACAATTTTGCAAGAATATCTGCAAGGTTTTAAAAAGCCATTGCCAGATTACCAAGTTGTCGCGGTAGAAGGTGAAGCGCATGATCAAACCTTCACGGTAGAATGTAAAATTAGTGAATTAGATAAAGTTGTCACCGGTGTGGCAAGTTCAAGAAGAAAAGCCGAACAGCTTGCTGCTGCTCAGGTATTGGAGCTACTGAATAAATGACCAAAAAAACAGACTTGCCAGCGGGTGCTAACCAAGAGCCTAGCTTAGATGAACTGCTGGCAAGGATGAACCAAGCAGCACCAACCGCTACAGCCAAATACGATGTAACCTACTGTGGCATGGTGGCCATTGTTGGTCGTCCAAATGTGGGTAAATCAACGCTTTTGAACAAGTTACTTGGTCAAAAGGTGAGTATTACCTCAAAAAAACCGCAAACAACTCGTCACCGTATTATGGGTATTCATACTGATGGTCCAAGCCAGATCATATTTATTGATACTCCAGGCCTGCACATTGAAGAAAAGCGTGCGATTAACCGCTTGATGAACCGTGCGGCAGCTAGTTCATTAGCTGATGTAGCTATGGTCATTTTTGTTGTTGATGGCATGACCTGGACTGCCGATGATGAGATGGTGCTACAAAAAATTAAACATCGTAATGATGATCGTAAAATCATTTTAGCCATTAACAAAGTCGATAATATTAAAGATAAAGAATCATTATTTCCTTATCTAACTGAATTAGCTAAAAAGTTTGATTTTGATGAGATTTTGCCAATATCAGCCAGCAAAGGCACCAACGTGCAGCGTATTTTGGATATGGCTCGTGAGTCATTGCCTGAAGCACCATTTTATTTCCCTGAAGATTACGTTACCGATCGTTCACAACGTTTTATGGCATCTGAAATTGTCCGTGAAAAACTGATGCGCTTCCTTGGGGATGAACTTCCTTACGACGCAACGGTTGAGATTGAACAGTTTAAAATGATGGAAAATGGTGTCTATCAAATTAATGCGTTAATTCTGGTTGAGCGAGAAGGCCAGAAAAGGATGGTGATTGGCAATAAAGGTGAACGAATTCGAACTATTGCAACGCAATCCCGTCTAGACATGGAAACCTTATTTGAGAATAAAGTGTTTCTTGAGGTATGGGTCAAAGTTAAATCAGGTTGGGCTGATGATGAACGCGCATTGAGAAGTTTAGGTTATGGCGAAAGCTAAATTGTTTTTAGCTTTACTGATTAATTGTTTATAGGCATGGCCACTATGAAACGTGGCTATGTGCTTCATCATCGACAATTTCGTGAATCGAGCGTGATTGTAAATTTGTTAGTAGAGGGTGTTGGACGTGTTGATGCCATTACTCGAGTCGGTTCTGGTAAACGATCGATTAAAAGTATCTTACAACCTTTTCAACCGCTGATTATTCAATTTAGTGCCAAATCCGAAGCCAGAAATTTGGGCTTGAAAAATATTACCCAAATCGAATCCGCTGCACCCGCGATGCCACTGAGTGGCAATAGTCTTTATTCTGGTTTTTACCTAAACGAAATATTAGTCCGTCTTTTATCTGTGGAGCACCAAGCTGAAGGGCTATTTCTAGACTATCATCGTGCGCTACTTGCGTTAGCTAAACAGTTTTGTTCAAGCCACCTACGTTATTTTGAAATGGCATTGTTACTAGAGTTGGGAGCATTGCCGTCTCTTGCTTATGACACCCAAGGTGACTCGTTAGATGACAGTTGTCACTATCGATTTATTGCCGAGAGTGGTTTTATCCCTGTAGCAGTAACTCAAGAAAGCTCTTTTTCTCATGGCAAAGGCTGTTTATCTGGGGCCATGTTGCTAGCATTGGCATCACAAAACCTGCAACCAGAACAGTTTAATCAAGCTAAAGGGTTAATGCGTTATTTACTCACACCATTGTTAGGTAATAAGCCGTTATTAAGTAGGCAGTTATTTAGTAACAAAGCGGATTAGCATATAATATTTTTTAAACCCAACACATGGGCCAAACACTTGTAAATTAGTGCATAACTTTGGTTATCGTGTGCCTCATTGTGTTATTTATTATCTTAAGGAGCTCGATGTGAGCGGAATACTATTAGGCATTAACATCGATCATATCGCGACATTACGTCAGGCTCGCGGTACTCATTATCCAGATCCTGTGCACGCCGCCGCAGTAGCAGAGCATGCTGGCGCCGATGGTATTACGATACATTTACGTGAAGATCGTCGCCATATTCAAGATCGTGATGTGTATTTATTGGCAAAAACATTGAAGACTAGAATGAACTTCGAGTTTGCTGTCACAGAAGAAATGATTGCCATCGCCTGTGATATAAAACCAGCGTATGCGTGTTTAGTCCCAGAGAAGCGTGAAGAGCTAACAACTGAAGGCGGTCTTGATGTCGCAGGTCAGTTAGAAAAAATCCGTTCAGCCGTTACTCGTTTGGTTGCAGAAGGTATTAAAGTGTCATTGTTTATTGATGCTGATAAAACTCAAATTGATGCCGCAGTGTTATCTGGCGCACCTTATATTGAGATCCATACTGGTTGTTATGCTGATGCCATCACTGATACTGAGCAGGCAGATGAATTAGCTCGTATTACTGAAATGGCACAATATGCTCACAGTAAAGGTTTAGTGGTTAATGCTGGCCACGGTTTGCATTATCACAATGTTAAGGCTATCGCGGCTATTCCTGAGCTTTATGAGCTTAATATTGGTCATGCTGTAATTGCTCGAGCCGCTATTGATGGTTTAGACACTGCAGTACGAGACATGAAGAAACTGATGCTTGAAGGCCGCAGAGGCGAATAATGGCGATTGTAGGGATCGGTACAGACATTGTTGAGATTGCCCGCATCAGTGAGCAGCGAGAGCGCCTCGGTGACAGATTAGCTAGGCGAGTGCTGACTGAGTCTGAGCTTGCTACTTACTTGCAATCAAAACAACCTGAGCGATTTTTGGCTAAACGGTTCGCCGCCAAAGAAGCAGCAGCAAAAGCCTTGGGTACAGGGATTGGTAGAGGCGTATCATTTCAACATATTCATATCGACAATGATGATAATGGCGCACCTCAGGTACGTTTTACCGATGGCGCGCTAGTACGGCTTGAGCAGTTAAGCGGTAGCCGAGGTTTTATCAGTATTGCAGATGAAAAACATTATGCAGTAGCCACAGTAGTGTTAGAAAGTTGATATGAATAATATTAGGCTATTTATTAAAGGCGCATTAGCGCCTTTTTTGTGAGCTTTTAAAATTGCCTCAAGTGGGGTAAATTAACAAGATATCAACAACTCATCTCAGAACGAGATAATAACTTACATCAAGCGGTCATTTTCATGCGAACAAGATGACGTTTCATTAGATTGCTATTAGCAATTCAATAGCTGGCTTATTGCAACTTAATTCAACGCAATGAGTAAGACACAGGACTGTTTGAGAGGCATTTGTTATCCCAGTTGCGGAGACTTACCTCATTCCTAATTCGAACAGAGATAAACTAAAGAGAATCAAAAATGAAATCGGCAGTAGAACAACTTTCAACTTATAAAAGCGTGCATTTAAACCCACAAAACATCAAGACGCACTTTGTGGGTGTTCCAATGATTGTTTGGTCGGCGTTCTTGATGTTAGGGACACTTCGCTTTGCATGGCAGGATTATCAAGTAAGTCTAGCTATGATACTAACGGTGGTAGTATTGGGCTACTATTTGGCTCTTCATGTCCGCCTAGCCATTGGATTGGTATTATTTATTCTGCCGGTGCTGTACACCACCGAGCTAGTTGTTCACACCGCGCATCCCTTTATCATAGCTATTAGTATTTTTGTTATTGGTTGGGTTATTCAGTTCATTGGCCATAAATATGAAAAGGCTAAACTTGCTTTTATGGATGATCTCAACCAGCTTCTGATTGGGCCATTTTTTTTGATGGCAGAGTTGTATTTTATGTTGGGGTTAGAAAAAGACTTAGCCGCAGAAATTACCCCAATTGCGCGTGATAAACGCCGTGCTTTAGAGGCTAAACGTCGTGCGTTGTAATCAATGACGAATGAATGGCAATAAAAAAGGCGCTAGTAGCGCCTTTTTTATGTTTGATAATCTATTCGTTATCATCAATTAACGTTAAATTGTTGGGTAAAACTCTGACTGTTTTAATCATATTATCGGCAACGGCGATCACTTCAATTTGATAATCAACTATTCGTAAACTGGTGTTGACGGCAGGAATATCTTCGAGGAATTCAATGATCAAGCCATTTAAGGTTTTAGGGCCATCAATCGGCAAATTCCATTTCATTTCTTTATTAAGATCACGGATGTTAATCGTGGCATCAATTAAGAAACTACCGTCCTGCTGAATATTAATGTCTTCACTTGCAGTGGTCAGCATTGAGGTAGTGAAGTCACCGACAATTTCTTCCAGGATATCTTCTAGGGTCACTAAACCCTGAATATCACCGTACTCATCAACAACAAGACCTATGCGTTCTTTGTTTTGTTGAAAATTAGTCAATTGAACGTTTAGTGGTGTCCCTTCTGGGATAAAGTACAACTCTTTGACAGCCCTCAATAATGACGACTTGCTAAACTGTTCTTTAGATTGTAAACGCAATGCATCACGTAAATGAATAAAGCCGACAGCGTCATCGATATTGTCGCGATAGACTAATACTCGAGTGTGAGGACTTTGAATCACTTGCTTATTTATCAATCTAAAATCGTCATTGACGTTAATGGCATAAATATCTGAGCGCGAAATCATAATGTCTTCGACTGTGACTTTTTCTAAATCTAAAATCGACAGTAACATTTCTTGGTGACGCTGTGGGATCAGTGCGCCAGCTTCATGTACAACTGTTCGCAATTCTTCTTGGCTTAACGCATCACTTGTTTTAACTGTTTTAATACCCATCAAACGTAAAAACATGGAGGTAATTAAGTTGATTGCTTTCACTAATGGCGATAGCAATATTAATAACCAACCTAATAAAATACTCGATGGGAATGCAATACGCTCAGGGTGTAAAGCCGCAAACGTTTTGGGTGTGACTTCAGCAAACACTAACACCACGATAGTCAGAACACCTGTAGCAATAGCAACCCCCATATCACCAAACAAGCGCATACCAATAATAGTCGCAATGGCGGATGCAAGGATATTAACCAGGTTATTACCAATGAGAATTAATCCGATAAGTCTGTCTGGGCGATCGAGCAATTTTAAAGCTCTTTGGGCACCTTTATGATTATTCGACGCAAGATGTCTTAAACGGTATCGGTTGAGGCTCATCATTGCAGTTTCTGAACCAGAAAAATAAGCAGAAATCACGATTAAAACCAAAAGGAAAATAAGGAGTGCGCTGGTAGATATAGCGTCCAAAAAAGGGGCCCCATGAAGTGTTGTGAAATTGGCCAACTGGCCAAATTGTCAGAAATTTAACGGCCATTATTTATGATTGGCCGTTAGTGTCAAGTTATCTTGTTTATTTTTCAACAGAATAAAATAGTTTATTTCAACCCAGCTTTGTTAAAATTAGTTTAATATCAGTTCTTTAACAATTCTTGCACCAAAATAAGCTAGAGAAAGTAAACCCGCGCCAGATAAACTGTAAATCACTGCAGTACGGATTCTACAGCCAACAGTATATTGTTGCCACAACATAATGGCGTAAACGACCCAAGCTATTATTGATAATATTGCCTTATGACCTTTACCATCGCCGAACATATCGTCTAAAAATACAAATCCAGTGACCAGCGATAAACTCAGTAAGATAAATCCAATAATAATGAGGTGATAAAGTTGTTTTTCAACTGTCATTAGTGGTGGCATAGCAGGGCTCATCATCATCTGCTTTTTCTTCAGTTTATTCTGGATAAACAACAATTGAATGGCGTACATAGCGGCTATCATCAATGCGCTATACGCCATGAGTGATAACACTACATGCGCGAGAAGTTCGGGGTGTATTTCAAAATGAGTAATAAACTGCGGCGGCACTAACCACAGAAGTGCCACTGACAAAATTGAGCAGGCATACACAACAGGCACAACAATGATGACTTTTAGTCGAGGCATTGTGATAGTGAACGTAAATGCAATAATCCAGTTAACCAATGAAATCACGTTGGTTAAACTAAAGTTTTGTCCATCGACGGTAAAAACTGCATTCGAAAGTGCAAACCCGTGCATGATAACGGCAATACCAGAAGCCACCATTACGGCCTTACGATTAGGCCCTTCAACATGAAAAAGTCGGCTTGTTACTAAAACCAAAGCTAAACAATAAAACAGCATGGCTGCTGCTGAAAAAATAACCATTGAGACTCAACCTATCATAGTAATTAATGCTGAAAAACTGCGCTGTGAGTGTTGAACAATACTATCAAAGCATCACATTTTCATTATTTTATTAGATTAACATGATCAGGGCCTAATATGGCAGTGACCTGAGGCTCAAAATTTAACAGTTTCCAGCCTTTAGCTACAGTTAATTTACTTAAAATGAGTCAGTGTTTAAGTTCTTCGTGTTGCAAGTATCGTAATTTAGAGTGGCTTGGGTATAATGGGCTCAATTATAGATATGCTTAAAAGAGCCGCTCAATGTTTGAAAATTTATCTGACAGACTTTCACGCACACTAAAAAACATTAGTGGCCGTGGTCGCTTAACAGAAGACAACATTAAAGAAACCCTGCGTGAAGTGCGTATGGCGCTGCTTGAGGCGGATGTAGCTTTACCTGTTGTTAGAGACTTCGTTAACAGCGTTAAAGAACGCGCTGTAGGTCAAGAGGTGTCAAAAAGCTTAAGCCCAGGCCAAGCCTTTATCAAAATAGTTCAAAATGAGCTTGAAAAAGCCATGGGTGAGGCGAATGAAGCCCTCGACCTAGCGGCAGTGCCTCCGGCTGTGATCATGATGGCAGGTCTTCAAGGCGCGGGTAAAACAACCTCGGTAGCCAAATTAGGTAAGTTTTTACGCACACGTCATAAAAAATCAGTCCTTGTAGTCAGTGCGGATGTATATCGTCCAGCGGCGATTAAACAACTTGAAACATTGGCTGCCGAAGTTGAAGTTGAATTCTTTCCGTCCGACGTTAGCCAAAAGCCAGTTGATATTGCCAAAGCCGCAATAAGCTATGCAAAATTAAAATTCATTGATGTGGTGATTGTCGATACAGCAGGTCGCCTGCATGTTGATGAAGCCATGATGGATGAAATTAAACAGCTTCATGCCACTGTAAATCCAATTGAGACCTTATTCGTTGTTGATGCGATGACGGGGCAAGACGCTGCCAACACAGCTAAAGCATTCAACGAAGCGTTACCTTTGACGGGTGTTATCTTAACCAAAGTCGATGGTGATGCTCGTGGTGGTGCCGCGTTATCTATTCGCAGTATCACTGGAAAGCCGATTAAATTTTTAGGTGTTGGTGAGAAAACCGATGCGTTAGAGCCTTTCCATCCAGACCGTATTGCTTCGCGTATCCTCGGCATGGGTGATGTGTTGTCATTAATTGAAGAAGTTGAACGTGGCGTCGATAAAGACAAAGCGATGAAACTGGCTTCAAAAGTTAAATCCGGCGGCAGTTTCGACCTAGAAGATTTTCGTGAGCAATTACAGCAAATGAAAAACATGGGCGGAATGATGAATATGCTTGAGAAGCTTCCTGGTGTGGGGCAATTACCACCAGAAGCATTGGCTCAAGTTCAAGACGGTAAAATGACCGGACAAATGGAAGCCATTATTAATTCAATGACTTCTAAAGAGCGTAAGAATCCAGATTTGATTAAAGGATCTCGTAAACGTAGAATCGCTGGCGGTTCTGGTACCCAAATTCAAGATGTAAACCGCTTATTGAAGCAATTTACCCAAATGCAGAAAATGATGAAAAAAATGTCAGGCAAGGGTGGAATGAAGAAGATGATGCGCGGAATGGGCGGAATGTTACCGCCTGGAATGAAGTTTCCTGGTCGATAATAACAGCATCTTTTAAGTTTAAAATCAGTATTTTTAAATTCAATCAGTTGGTTAGGTTATATCTCTGACTTTATTGCAACAAAATGGGTGAGCTAAAAAACATCAGATTTGGTTGCAATAGTTCAAAAGTCAGGTAAAATCTTCCGGCTTTCTTTCTGGGACTCTTCGCGAACACGGAGTTCCAGTTTTTATTTTTGCTTCTAGCAAATCATTAGAGGAATAAAACGCATGGTTACCATTCGTTTAGCTCGTGGCGGCGCAAAAAAGCGTCCATTTTATAATATCGTTGTTGCTGATAGCCGCAATGCTCGTGACGGTCGTTTCATCGAACGTGTAGGTTTCTTCAATCCATTGGCTCGTGGCCAAGAAGAAACTTTACGTTTAGATCTTGATCGTGTTGAGCACTGGGTTGCTACTGGCGCTGCAACATCTGAGCGTGTTGCAAAACTGATTAAAGACGCGCGTAAAGCTGTTGCTTAATTGCGTATAAGGTATAGATAGATGAGTAGTAACCAAGAGCTAGTTGTACTGGGTAAGTTAGGTTCCAGTCATGGTATTAAAGGTTGGCTAAAAATCACTTCCTATACCGATTCTGTTGAAGGTATTTTCGATTATTCGCCTTGGCTTATAAAAGAACAAGGCGTTTGGCGTGAAGTTAAGGTTGCTCAGTGGCGTTTTCAAGGTAAAGCTGTAGTGGCTGAACTAGAAGGTGTCGCTACCAGAGAACATGCGCAAATGCTCACAAATTGTGAAATTGCGATCATGCCTGAGCAAATGAAAGATTTGGATGATAGTGAATTCTATCATCGTGATCTTATCGGCTGCGAAGTGACCAATATAAACGGCTATAACATGGGTATTGTTGACCAGATCGTGGAAACAGGATCAAACGACGTACTATTGATTAAAGCTAATGCCAAAGATGCCTTCGGCAAAGCGGAACGTATGATCCCCTTTGTCCCTGAGCAGTTCATCAAACAGGTGGACTTGCAAGGGAAACAGATTTTAGTGGATTGGGATCCTGACTTCTAAGTCGAGGTACAACATATGTGGTTAGGGGTAATTACCCTGTTTCCAGAGATGTTTCGTGCTGTTACAGACTTTGGAGTTACGGGTCGAGCCGTGAAAAACGGCCTGCTAGAGCTGCAAACGTGGAATCCTCGAGATTTCACCCATGATAGACATAATACTGTGGACGACCGACCTTATGGTGGTGGGCCTGGTATGTTAATGATGGTGCAGCCTCTGCGTGATGCTATCCATGCAGCTAAAGCAGCTGCAGGTGATAGGGCAAAAGTGATTTATCTATCTCCTCAGGGACGCAAGCTGGATCAGCATGGCGTTACTGAGTTAGCTAAATCTGAATGTTTGATTTTAGTGTGTGGTCGATACGAAGGTGTTGATGAACGCATTATTCAGACAGAAGTTGATGAAGAATGGTCTATCGGTGATTACGTACTTTCGGGTGGCGAGTTGCCGGCAATGACATTAATCGATTCAGTGGCTCGTTTAGTACCTGGTGTACTGGGCAAGCAAGCGTCAGCAGAGCAAGATTCTTTCTCTGATGGTTTACTGGATTGTCCTCATTATACACGCCCTGAACAATTGGATGGTCTTGACGTTCCTGCAGTGCTGCTAAGCGGTGACCACGAAAAAATTAGACTCTGGCGTTTACAACAAAGTATCGGAAGAACTTTTTTGAGACGACCAGAATTATTTGAAAATCTAGCTCTGACTGACGAACAAACGACTTTATTAGCGCAGTTCGTGAATGAAACGGACAAGTCCGCATAGTCAACGCTCAGTTATTACTAGGATGGAGTAATTATGAACAACATCATTAAAATGCTCAACGATGAGCAAATGAAAACAGATGTGCCTGATTTTGGTGCTGGTGATACAGTAGTAGTTCAAGTACGTGTTAAGGAAGGCGATAAAGAGCGTCTTCAGGCTTTTGAAGGTTTGGTAATTGCTAAGCGTAACCGTGGTCTGCATTCTGCATTCACAGTACGTAAAATCTCTAATGGCGAAGGTGTTGAGCGTGCTTTCCAGACGCACAGCCCGCTAATTGCTAGCATCGAAGTTAAGCGTCGCGGTCGTGTACGTCGTGCTAAACTGTACTATTTACGTGAGCGTTCAGGTAAGTCTGCACGTATCCGTGAAAAATTGGCAACTAAGTAATAGTTACCGATACAGAATAAAGATGCAGTGTTCGCACAACAACCCGCCGAAAGGCGGGTTTTTGTTTGTGTGGCTTTTAAAAAACAATGAAGCGGAAACAACGAGTAGAGCGGAAACAA
>NZ_JACJFI010000013.1 GCF_014164505.1 Shewanella sp. SG41-4
CTGAGCAATCGCACATCTTGTAATTGTAAGGCAGACAAATTGACCGATATGGTCAGCTCTTCGTCTAAGAGGTTATATTGCAGCTGCCATCGCTTTAATTGATTACAAGCCGTTTGTAATACCCACTGACCGATCTCACTAATTAAATTTAATTCTTCAGCCATATCAAGAAATACACCTGGCGCTAAAACACCTCGGGTAGGATGATCCCAACGGATCAGAGCCTCAACCCCTTGAACTTTTTTCGTTTTTGTACAAATTTGAGGTTGGTAATAAACTACGAACTGCTGCAATTGCAGCGCATAAGACATTTCTTCTTCAAGAATGGCGTTGCTCTGTGTTTCTTGATGAAGAATATCGGTATACAAACAGAAGTGATTTCGACCGTTCTGCTTAGCTTTATACATGGCAATATCAGCAGACTTCATCATTGCTTCAGGTGAAGAGGCAAACTCACCTAACATAGAAATACCAATACTAGCTGTTATCGAAAAAGCCGTATTTCCGACTTGTAAAGGAGGGGTCAATGCATCAATAACTTGAGTGGCAATGGCGAATGTTTGTTGCTCTGAATCAATATTATTCGCCAAAATAACGAATTCGTCACCGCCAAGACGCGCTAAACAATCACCGTCTTTAATTACTGAAGCTAATCTAGTGGCTACGTTTTGTAACAGCTTATCCCCAGTAAAATGGCCTAATGTGTCATTCACTTTTTTAAAATTGTCTAAATCGATAAACAGAAGCGCGATGTTATCACCGGTGAATAACACTCTAGTACAAGCATCTTTAAGTGTTTTCTCAAAAGTATAACGATTGATTAATTGTGTTAATGAATCTCTATTTGCTAGCCATTCTAATGCGTTATTTTTCTCACGCACTACGCCTTCAAGAAACTGACGATGTTGCGCCTGACGGATAGTTCTCATTAAACGTTCGGAATTGACCTCGGTTTTTAACAGGAAGTCGTGCGCGCCAACATTGAGTGCATTTAATGATAAAATTTCATCTTCATGCTGACTCACCATAATAATCGTTGCGTCTGTTTTTTTTCGCGCTAATAGAACTTTAATTAATGCTAAACCGTCAATATCTGGCAACCGGTAATCAATCAAGAGCACATCAACAATGTTGTTTTCGAACTGAGCGATCCCTTCTTCGCCTGTTTTGGCCTCTATTATAATAATAGGCCGATGACTGGACATTAAAGCACGCCTAATTGATTTCCTATCCACAAGGTCGTCATCGATAATTAACAGCGTGATAGGTAACTCTTGGTTAGCAGCGACGTTATTCATTGTACGGCAACTCCACTACACGCCAATAATGCCCCAACATATCAACAATGTTCAAAAAGGATTCGCCAACTTGTTTTTTGACTATGTATCCAGCAACATTTTTTTTGTAGGCTAACATTTTATCTTGATCGTCACTTGAAGTCGTCAATATAAAGACAACACTTCCGCATAGGTCATCGTCAGCACGGAGTTCTTTCAAAAAGTCGATTCCGCCCATTCGAGGCATATTGATATCAAGTAAAATAATATAAGGTTTGGCAATGGCTTTTTTACGAAGCAGTTCTAGCGCTTCGATACCATCTTTGGCGCGTATGGTGGGATTAGCGATTCTAAGTTTCTTGAGGGCTCTTTCAATACCAAGGACATCTACATCGTCGTCATCAACAATAAATATTGTCACTTGCTTGTGTAGCAGAATGTTCTCGCGCATAAATATTTCATCATCCTTGACATGTTAACCATACTGATTAAGAACTATTACGGTTCAGTCATCGTAAAAATAATCGTAAAATAAAAAAGAGTTAAGATTATAATATTTAAAGTATTTAATGGCCTTTTTACGCTGATATCAACACTAAAAATATCTTAATACCAGCGTTTACTTACTGATTGCTTGATACTATCTCACAAACATAATAGTTCAAAAATAAACCACAAATCAATATTAGCTCATCTTAAACAAAATAACCCTACTTAGTAGCATTTTTAATATTTAGCGAGCAATTGATCATCAACTTAGGCTAACTGATTAAACATGCATGTTAACGATTTACGTCAACAACAACACGGCCGCGAACCTTACCTGCCAATAAGTCACTGGCGACATCAATCGCATCAATCAAACTGATTTCATGAACTATGTCATCAAAAATGGCAGGATCAAGGATTTCACCAAGACGTTGCCATGCTTCAATACGATCGGCTAACGGTCGCATCACACTGTCAACACCCGCTAACGTCACACAGCGTAAAATGAAAGGCGCGACACTCGCTGGAAAATCCATCCCCTGTGCTAAACCACATGCAGCCACAGTCCCACCATATTTTGTACTGGCACACACATTGGCTAATGTATGACTGCCAACAGAATCTACCGCCCCAGCCCAACGCTCCTTAGCCAAAGGTCGACCAGCTTCTGATAAGCTCGCACGATCAATAATGTCTTTAGCGCCTAACTTTTTCAAATAATCACTTTGATCAACCCGCC
Source organism: Shewanella sp. SG41-4 (assembly GCF_014164505.1). Taxonomy (GTDB): domain Bacteria; phylum Pseudomonadota; class Gammaproteobacteria; order Enterobacterales; family Shewanellaceae; genus Shewanella. The sequence continues at coordinate 2,506 of NZ_JACJFI010000013.1, forward strand.
CGGTAGATGCCACTACCTGATATCCAAGCTTGGCCAAAATTGCGATAGCAAAACTGCCGACACCGCCATTAGCACCGGTCACTAACACTTCACCCTTATCGGGTGTGACACCATTTTTCTCAAGTGCCATTACACATAACATTGCCGTATAACCAGCAGTGCCTATTGCCATAGCTTGTTGTGGCGAAAATGCTTTTGGTAATGGAATAAGCCAATCACTTTTTAAACGAGCTTTTGTTGCCAAACCACCACAATGGGTTTCGCCAACGCCAAAACCATTCAATAATACCGTATCACCTGTAGCAAACTTATCGCTATCGCTGTGCTCGACAATGCCAACTAAATCAATACCTGGCACCATAGGGAAAGTTCTGACTACAGGCGCTTTTCCAGTAATCGCGAGAGCATCTTTGTAATTTAGGGTGCTATAAAGAACTTTTACAGTGACATCACCTTCTGGTAAAACGCTTTCATCAATGCTTTTCACTGTGGTGCGATAACCTTGGTCATCTTTTTCGATCAACATGCCATTAAACATTCTGTTCTCCTAATTTAGACTGATCGTCTATTAATGATTAAAAAATTTTTATTTTGGTAACGCCGCCATAAAGTGATCATAGTAGTTATCAAGTGGGCGCTCATCTTGAACCAACTTTGCACGACTTACCGCCCCTTCCCAGCCAACCCAAAAACTTTCAGCTAAGGCATCACAATTTGCCGTTGTTGATATTTGTCCGAGTGATTGCGCGGCTTGAAGGCAGCGGGCTAAACAAGCTTGCCAACTCAAAAAAATCTCGATGATTTGCGGCCTAAAACTGTCTGGCAAAACGCCCACTTCTTGACCCAAATTACCCACCAAGCAACCACGTTTAAATTGATACCGAATCATTCCGGCTTTAGCATCATCAACGAAGTGTCTAATTCGAGTTAATGGTAAATAAGATTCATTAAGTAAATGGATTTCAAGTTTATGTAAAAAGTATTCAGCATAGTTCTGCAAAACCGCTTGGCCAAACGCTTCTTTACTCGCAAAGTAATGATAAAAAGAGCCTTTTGGTACGCCAACCTTTTTCAAAATAGGTTCTATACCCGATGAGGCAAAACCTTGCTCTGTCAATTGTTCAAGACCACTACGAATAAGCTCAGCCCGAGTATCAGGATTATCTCGCGAGACTTTAGGTGGCCGACCTCTGCGCGGTTTAGGGTTTGAACTAGTATGTGGACTCGTCATTATATCTAAGCTTAAATTGTTCATAGGCCAATATTAGACCGAACGTCTACTTAAATGCAATAACATTGTATTAAATCGCTACTTGAAGCCTAGTTACCCACAAATATTAGGGTAACGACAACATTAGCATAAGCCATTAAGGTCCCACATCACAGAAATGTTAACCAGAATTAGCACCATCACTTAATCCACATCAGCGACTAAAATTGCCAATAGATATCCCACCACAGCCATGGCTTCATATGAGAAATTTGAAATAATCAGCTCGGTAATGTCTAAACTTTAAGTGATCATTCAACATATGCCATATTGTAAAACCCAATCATTTTAATATCGTTACTTGAGCAAAACCATTTGAACCGAAATAATTTGAGCTGTAATTACTTGTGTAAAAACACCTTATTGAGTCGCGCCAAAATGGGTCTTATCCTCTTGTGAATAACATAATTTTGGCAACATTTTCACTGCATAATAAACAATCTATAGTGTCTACATTAAGCAGACATCAAGCTAAAAATATGGAGAACACACAAAACCAAAAAAACATATCCCATCCAATACAGCACCTTACCAATAACTTATTCAAAAATTGAAATATGAACTGCACATAGCAAAATAGTATCCACAACCTAACTGACCAGTGTTACGTCATCATAATTCGTGTCGCTGACAACATACCAATATTAAGTTAAATAGTTGTTAAAAAAACATTTAATACCATTTTCGCTGAGATTGGATTGGAAATTTCACCTCAAATGATGCTATTATAGTTAGACCACTAACTAGTTTGGTGGTTTTTTATTGTTGATTGAAAATAAATTAACAATAAACCGATTAGCCCGCACCCAGGAGGACATTATGTCAACGGACACGTCAAACGAAGAAAATCTCATTACCACTATGTTGAATACCGCTACACTAAAGCTGAAAGAGGCTTCACAATTATTTTGTTTATGTGCCCTTCTAAGCACCTATCTCTTTGTTATGTTGAAACCTAGCGGGATTCAAAATCACAAAGCGTTAGGAGGAAAATAATTCATGCATTACTTAACCTATGTCTCATTAGCAATATATTTCCTGGTAATGCTAGGCATTGGATTGTTCGCGTATAAACAATCAACAAGCGATGTATCGGGTTACATTTTGGGTGGCCGTAAAGTCAGCCCACAAGTTACCGCGCTGTCAGCAGGTGCCTCCGATATGAGTGGCTGGATGCTAATGGGCTTACCTGGGGCTATGTTCTTGGTTGGCTTTGAAACCATCTACATTGCATTAGGTCTATTAATTGGTGCATTGGTTAATTACCTTGTTGTAGCACCTAAATTAAGGGTCTATACCGAAGTTGCAGATAACTCCCTGACCATTCCTGAGTTTTTTGCTAAGCGCTTCCATGCACCTAACGGTCATGTGCGTATTATCGCAGCAGTTATCATCGTTATCTTCTTTACCTTATATACATCAGCTGGGCTTGTCGCTGGTGGAAAGTTATTTGTATCAGCATTTGATTTAAGTTATGAACTAGGGTTAATCGTCACCCTTGCTGTAGTAGTGTCTTATACCCTACTCGGTGGCTTCTTAGCCGTAAGTCTGACGGACTTTGTACAAGGCTGTATTATGTTTATTGCCTTAGTTTTAGTACCCGTGGTTGCGTATCAAGAGTTTAGTAGCGCAGACAAAATGATGGGCTTTGCTTATGAGTCTATTCCGCATTTTTCTGATGCGATGCAAAATGTCACTATGCTCGGGTTAATTTCCAGTCTTTCTTGGGGATTAGGTTATTTTGGCCAACCACATATTATTGTACGATTTATGGCTATCCGCTCAGTCTCGGATATCAAAACCGCACGAAGAATTGGCATGAGCTGGATGACAGTCACTATCGTTGGTGCGCTGGCTACAGGTCTAGTCGGTATTGCCTATGCCAACAAATTTGACATGAAAGTCAGTGATCCTGAAACCATCTTTATTATATTTTCAGAATTACTGTTTAATCCTTTAATCAGTGGTTTCTTGCTTGCAGCTATTTTAGCCGCGATTATGAGCACCATATCTTCACAGTTATTAGTATCGTCAAGCTCGCTAACTGAAGATATCTATCGGGTGATTTCAAAGAAAGAATCAACGGATAAAGAAATGGTTAAAATGGGCCGTTATGGTGTTGCTGGAGTTGCCATTGTGGCAAGTTTACTAGCACTGGATCGCTCTAACAGTATTTTATCGTTAGTGAGTAATGCTTGGGCAGGATTTGGCGCGGCCTTTGGTCCACTGGTATTGTTTAGTTTATACAAACAAAATCTCACTCATAAAGCCGCTGTAGCTGGTATTGTTTCAGGTGCTGCTACCGTCCTCTTTTGGATATATGCTCCTGTGCTTGCCGACGGAAAAGCATTAACCAGCGTGGTTTATGAAATGATCCCAGGCTTTATTGTTAGTAGTGTAGTGATTTGGATTGCCAGTGCTCTTGACTCGGATCCTTGTAATAAAACAGTTGATACCTTCCATGAAGCGAATCGTGTTTTAACCGAGCAACAGTAATGGAGAACAATACTATGTCAACTTCACATTGGAAACGGATTGTCGTTAAAGTGGGAAGCGCATTAATTGCGCCCCATCAACAAGGTTGTAGCAGCCATTATTTATTAGGTATTGCACAGTTTATTGCTACCTGTCGCGCTCAAGGATGCCAAGTTGTATTGGTATCTTCAGGTTCAGTTGCCGCTGGTAGACATCGATTCCCTGATACGGCAGAACCAAGCATTTCGCTTAAAAAAGCCATGGCAGCAGCAGGCCAGGCCGATATGATGGCCACTTGGGATAAGTTATTTGATTTCCCTTCGGCGCAGTTATTACTTACCCATGGTGATTTACGCGATCGCGACCGTTATATCAGCATTAAAAATACTATTTTTACCCTGTTAGACAATGGCTTACTTCCCATTATCAACGAAAACGATGCTGTTACCGCAGCCAAGTTACGTGTGGGTGATAATGACAATTTATCAGCTATGGTCGCCGCAGCAGCGGATGCAGATGCGTTAATTATCTGCTCTGACGTAAAAGGGCTTTATACTAAAAACCCTAATTTACATGAAGATGCCACGCTAATTAAGCAAGTCAGTGAAATCAATGCTGAGATTTATGCTATGGCTGGCGGTGCTACGAGCAGCGTAGGTACTGGTGGCATGTTAACCAAGATTGAAGCCGCTGAGAAAGCGATTTCACACGGAATTGAAACCATGATTGTGGATGGTTTTGACGCGGACACATTCAATCAACTTTTAAAGGGCCAAAATCCAGGCACTTTATTCACCCCGTATGATGTACCGATGCAAGAACACTTGCATTGGATGATGCATACCTCACAAATTCAAGGTGAGTTAATTGTCGAAAATGACTTTAGCGCTGACCTTGAAGAACATGATACTCAACTAACCACAGACGATGTAGTGGCCGTAAGAGGCAACTTTTCCGTCGGTGATACTGTTCTAGTGCGCAAAGGCGATGGTACTAAATTGGCTAAAGCCAAATCAAACTACAGTAGTTGTTTATTACATTTTATTGCAGACCAGGAAGATCGTGAATTTGCCAACAATGCCCAGCAAAAAACGGGCCCACTGATCTCTGACAAAAACATCGCCATTTTGGAGCAACTATGAGTTTAATTAAAGATTTATCGCAAGCAGCAGCCACAGCGGCACAAACTCTAGCCCTATTAGATGAAAAAGTTAAAAATACCATTTTAGTTGATATGGCCCGTGCACTTAGAGCACACAGCGACGATATTATTAAAGCGAATTTATTGGATCTTGACCATGCCGAAAAAGCGGATTTAGGCGCGGCAATGATAGACCGACTAACACTGACACCTGAACGTATTGAATCAATGGCCGCGGGTATCGAAACCGTTGCATCATTACCCGATCCGGTCGGCATGGTACGTGAAATATGTGAGCGACCAAATGGTCTAAACATTCAAAAAATGCGCGTACCTTTAGGCGTTGTTTGTATGATTTATGAAGCACGCCCTAATGTTACCGCTGATGCGGGTGCATTGTGCTTTAAATCAGGTAATGCAGTGATATTGCGTGGCGGTAAAGAAGCACTACATTCAAGTAAAATCATTGCTTCTATTTTACAAAATGTATTGCAAGCATATCAGTTACCACCAGCACTGATCACTGTGATACCCGATCCAGATCGCGCCTTACTACTAGAGCTTATGCAGCAACGTGACTTTATTGATGTCATTATTCCACGTGGTGGCGAAGGCTTAATCAATTTTGTTACGGATAATAGTAAAATTCCTGTTATTCAACACTTTAAAGGTGTTTGTCATTTGTATGTTGATAAAGATGCCGATCTCGATATTGCGATGTCTTTATTGCTCAATGGCAAGACCCAACGCACTGGAGTATGTAATGCTCTAGAGGGATTACTGGTACATCAAGATGTAGCAGCAGAATTTTTACCTAAAGTGGCAGCCCAACTTGCTGCACATAAAGTGCGTATTAATGTCAGCAAAAATGCCCAGCAATACTTTGAGCATGCTAACGTTATTAGCGATGATGATTTCGGCCAAGAATATTTGGATTTAGAAATAGCCATTCGCCAAGTCACTGATTTTGACCATGCGATCAATCATATTCGCCGCTTTGGTAGCCATCATACTGAAGTGATTTGTACCCAAAATGAATTAACGGCTACGCGTTTTCAACGTACCGTGGATGCCTCGGTAGTAATGGTTAATGCATCGTCTCGTTTTTCTGATGGTAGCGAGCTCGGTTTAGGTGCTGAAATTGGTATTGCCACGAGCAAATTACATGCCTACGGACCTATGGGCCTTGAGTCACTTACCACTGAGAAATACTTAGTCAGCGGTGTAGGTCAAGTTCGCGCATAATTAAACAGGTACCACAATTCAAAGGCCAAGCGAAAGCGTGGCCTTTTCTTTTTTAGCGACATTTTCGGAGGTTGTCATCTCTCAACATGAATCATTAGATCCCAATACCTGTATCGCCTTTATCGGTGGTGGCAACATGGCAAGAGCCATAATCAGCGGCCTACTTAAACAAGGTCATAACAGTGCCAATATTCTAGTGTGCGCCCCCAGCCAAACCACCCGACACGACTTGATCGATAAATTCAATGTTAAAGTACATCAAGACAACACCGCTGCCGTTGCGTTTGCTGATGTCATCATTGTTGCCGTTAAGCCTTTTGTAGTACCTGTAGTGTGTGAGCAGCTGAGTGAAGTAATGCAGTACGATAACCGTAAACTCGTTATCTCGATTGCCGCGGGTGTCAAACATGCAACACTCCGCCAAAAACTGCATTTTTCACCTAAAGTCATTTGCGCTATGCCAAACTTACCAACCGCCATTGGTGAAGGATTAACAGGTTTATATGCAGGCCCAGACACTCACGCTAATGACATTGCGCTAGCAGAAAGACTCATGCGCGCTGTAGGTGAAACCGTATGGTTAAAAGAAGAAAGCCAAATGTCGACCATCGTGGCGGCTGCGGGTAGCTCACCGGCGTATTTATTTTTATTTTTAGAAGCCATGGAAAAAGCCGCAATTGAACAAGGATTGCCGCCAGAAATAGCCGCTAAAGCTGTGCTGCAGAGTGCCATGGGAGCTATATCAATGGCGATGAACAGTCAGCATAATTTGGCAAGTTTACGTCACCAGGTGACCTCACCTAAAGGCACGACGGAACAGGCAATATTGGCATTTCAGGATGGGGATCTTGATGAGCTAGTTGCCAGCGCAATGGCGTGCGCAACGACAAGAGCCAAAGAATTGTCTATAGGCTAACGGAGCTGTGAGCCTGAGTTGATGCTAATAACATCAGCCTGACAATGCAACATAGCCATATGCTACTTTGCTAAGCCACAATGGCTTAAGGCTAGCTCAGTAACTCTTGTTTAATCAATTTCAGCAGAAAGGTTTCTCGTTCAATCGATAAGCCTTTTTTGCTGCTGTTGGCGATAGTGTCAAGGTTATGCCCAATAGCCTCATCGATATCAATCCATACTGGTATCATGCCGTTATTAATTTCGTGAGCTTCAAACTGGGTTTCCCCCAGCTGGCTGTCAATATCACAAGTGAAACAATAAGACAGCATATTAACCGATGTATAACCATCTCGTTGCCAAGGGCGATATTCTTCATATAAGCCGAATGGATTAATATTGCGAATTTGTTGAGCGCCAGTTTCTTCTTGTAACTCACGGATCAGCCCTTGCTCTATCTCCTCACCTACATCAACGCCACCACCAGGCAATGAATAGTCATGATAACGCTGGGTGTAAAGCATTAATATTTGATTATTACGCATCACAATGGCACGAGCAGCAAGCCGCGTTAGCATCGTTTGGTGATTCGCGGCAACAAAATCTGCTGGGGTGTCGGAATGATAACGAGTGGTTAAGTGGCGCATTATAGAAGGGCTCATCGCAATAAAAAGCGCATGATACGTTGCCTAACTATATGCTTCAAGTTTGGCGTATAAGTTAAAATCACTTGTAGGGCGGCATATCAGTGCTTATAATGGCAACTTGAGTCCAAATAATAACAATCAATTATGAAGCTGATTATTCACAACAAGCGACTTTGGTACTCTTACCTCAATACTTATAGCGCAAAACGTCTAATTCAATACTGCTAGCTCAATGCTTCCAGTCAAATACTCTTCGCTAGGTACTTTCAGTTAAATAACCAAAGTTTGAAAACCACAGTTTAAAAGCCACTGTTAAATACCCATTTGACAAAATTTGGCATTGCACGTAGCAACACTTGGTCGCTCATCGATCCGGTGCAGGGTTTAGCATGTTAACTCAAGACAACCAAAAGATAGATAACCTAAAAAGTCCATTCGGCAACACTGATTATCATACCATGGGCGCCTGTTTTGACATTCTGAAGCTAATTGAAACAAAACTATAAATAATAATCGCCCTGTCATACCTATACCTTAAAATAACCGTCTAAATAGACGGTTATTTTTTAATATTTTACCTATGCTGAAGTATCACTTTTCAAGGATTGAAAGATACGGTGATCAAGTTACAAAGATTAACGTTCACTTAATGTCACTTCGGAAAATGCTTATGATTAAATATTGGTACAAACAATTCTCTCAGTATCCGCCTGATCACCCTGATTATTGGCGTATCCGTTTAATCGAGCATTCGTTACTCATTACCACGAGTTACTTTCTCATTCTGACTCTGATCAACTTGTTCTATTTTGAAGGTTATCAATATGCCTTACTCGACGGTTCAGGCTTAGTTATTTCATTGTGCATTTACTATCGATTTCGCAGTACGGGACATGTAAAGATAACCGCATGGGCTGTTACTCTCATGGTAGCCAGTTTGATTATGTTATTTGTGATATCGACCAAGGGATATTCTCATTCACTGTTTTGGGCGACTTTGATTCCGCCTTTTTCATTTTTTCTTATCGGACGAACCTGGGGCACATTTATTTCATGTATCTGCTTTAGTGTGTGTGCTTTTCTCGTTTACCTGCAAACGCAGAATCCTCAACCTGTGACGTTTAGCAAAGGTTCATTATTCAACGTTATTGAAGTGTGTGTTGCGCAAATTTTACTGTTTAGGTTTTACGAAAAAACCCGCTTTTCCGCTTATAAAAAACTGGCATTACGTAATTTAGAAATTCAAAAAATGGCTGAAACCGATAAACTCACCGGACTATATAACCGTGAAAAACTCGATTTCGCGCTTGATACACTGCTGACCACACCAGCAGCTAATACCTCTATGACAACAGAGACTACTAACGCGATAAAACAAACAGACGAAGCACCGATTATTTTCCAGCCTTATGCCGATGACCACCCACTGACAAACAATCAAACCACTCAAGATTTACTCAGTAAACAAGCTGTCACTCAATACCCTATTTCGGTGGCGATTATCGACATCGATCATTTTAAGCAAATTAATGATAATCACGGCCATTTAATCGGAGACAAAGTGCTATGCCAACTCGCGCAATTATTGCAAAACCAAATGCGCAACGACGACTTATTAGCACGCTGGGGCGGCGAAGAATTTGTGGTGGTGTTACCCAACACGACATTAGCTGATGCGATTGAGTTAACCGAAAGGTTAAGGCTATATATTGCCATGCAAAATATTAAAGGAATGGAGCTAACAATCAGCTTAGGTGTAGCTCAGTACAGGCTAGAAGATTCAGCCCACAGCTTACTTGACCGCGCAGACAAAGCCTTATATTCGGCAAAGTCTGGCGGGCGAAACTGTGTAGCAGCAGCTTGATCGGATAAATATTAATTAACAGAATATTAAAGCTTACTCTTGTAAGCGACTCGTTGGCGTAGCCACAATATAATTTTTACCATTGATGCGTTCAATAATTTGCGTTGCCGTTAAATCATGTACCACATTAACCACCGTTGAAGCTGCATCGGTAATGGCCCCAATGACGACTAAAATAGGGATCACTTCCATCGGTAAACCTAATGTAGTCACAATAAAGATTTCACCTAAAAATGCTCCGCCCGGTACTCCGCCAATCACAAACGCAGATAATACCGAAATCAAAATCGTCAGCATAAATACATCGGTCGTAAAATCTAGCCCTAATAACGAATAAATAAACACGATTTTTAGCGCGGTAATAGCGGCTGCACCACCTTTATTGAGATTGACTAGCAACGGCAAGCTAATCTCTGCAATTTGCTCATTTAGGCCCATTTTAGCAGCACTACGAATAGTCACAGGCAATGTCGCTAACGACGAGCTAGTGCCTAATGCCGTCACAGCTGGTTCGAGCATATGTTGCCAAAAACGTTTCACACCTTGTGCACCACCGCCAATCCACGCATATAAGGTCGAACCTAACGTTAGGTAAATAGCCATCGCCACAAAAAACAGCCCTACAGCTCGCGCAAACGTCCCCATTAATTCAGTATCTTGACTAGCCATAGTCGCGGCAAAATAAGCACCAAGTCCAATTGGAGCCACATACATTAATATCGAAATCACTTTCATGATCACAGTATTTAAACTGTCTAGCATGCGCCCCACTCTCTGGCCATCTTCACCAGATTGACCAATGGCCACACCGCCGATCACCGACATAATAATCAACGCTAATATGTTTGATTTAGAGAGTAGCCCGACAAAATCGTTAGTTGTGAGTAAGCTGACAAAGTCCATGCTGCCAGAGGCTGCATCTACGGTATTGGCTAAGTCTAATGTCACCCCTTGCGCGGGATCATATGCTAACGCCAACAACACCACGCCCACTGACGGAATAATCGCCATGACAATCGACACTGCCATAATAGACACAAGTATCGCGCCTAATTTCTTTAAATCGGTCATGTGAGCAATAGATGACATCACACTCACAGCAACCAAAGGCACGATGATCATAAATAATAGATTGAGGAAAATTTGCCCAATAGGTTTAAGCTTGATAGCCCACTCAGGAAATAACCCGCCAAACAATCCGCCCAGCAGTAAGGCACTCAGTAAAATAATGGACGAACGATAAGCACGTAAGCTACTCAGCATATTGGATCCTAGGAGCAATTAAACAAAAGGTGGAATAGGCAGCAGACTTGGCCCAAAGAACGATTAGCGCGTTAACAACTAACAGAAAAGCAGATGTAAAATAAACTCCATCAATTAGTTAGCCAATATCATTATCAACAATTACTGTCGACCATCACTCTCTCAACGACGTAAAAACGACTTAACTTAATGGTAAAATATGACACAAAACCAATACCATACACAACTACAAACCATATTAGTCATTCGGCAACGCTTGGATCTCAATAATGAGGCCTTCAGGGCCACGAACAAAAATTTGTTTAATCAATGAGCCTGGCACTTCATTAATAGAATAGCGCAGGCCCAGTTTGGCAATTCTTGCCATTACATCTTGATAGTCATCACTGAAAAAACTCACATGATGAACAATATTTTGCGGCTGCTCATTTTGCGACAGTTGATTGCTCACATCTGGCTGCTGATTAGCAAAAATATGTATCACATCTTTGTCACCGGCAAATAAAAAATAACCAGAAAACTCAAGATTAGGTCGAGTACCAACGGTTAAATCTAATAACGCCACGAGAAAATCGCTCATTTTTTGCGGATTTCTAGCACTTAATGACAAGTGATCAAAGCGAATATTCATACAACACCCTTTTAGAATATAGTCGACTTTAACGATTTTTATCAGCAAAGCCTTATATTACTGGGATTATGACTACCAATGAACCACCACAAAAGCTAAACATTATCAAAAATTATTTGATAATCAATTAGCGAGACAATTATTCAATAAACATTAATACCATTGACACCACACTATCCACACCTCTGTATCGATCGGATAGCAGAAGATGCAACTTACATATATTGTGCTATATGAATAAGTTAACCATTAAGTCAGTGTTGAATAGGGAAACAACAGTATTTGCAATAAGTGCAATTTGAAAAAAAAGCGTTGCAACAAAAAACCTCTAAGTAAGCATTTTAAAAACAGTGATTTAGAATAATTTATTGATAAGATTAAAACGTTGTTAACTCAATGCTGAGTATAAATGATGTACAACATAATGGTAATGAAAGGTTTTATAGTGATGCGCAATCCGGAAGTAAATAATAGCAGACATAATCAGTGAATGTAGGAAGCTTGCTCACTTGCAAGCTTCCTAAAGCTAAACTACAAGTCGATATAAATTGGCCAACCAAGTAGACCAATTAAGCCTTCTTTGTATTCCAGACGCTCCAATCGTTCAGGAGAGGCATTTTGAATGGCCAACTCTTGATAGCTACGAGAGAAATGCAGCGTCCGTAACAATGCAGCATTAAAATGTTTACCTAAATCTAAACGAATTGCATCAGCAAGCTCGTTAGGTAACTCAGCTAAAGCTGCCTTAGTTTGTTGCTCGATAAACTCAAGGTTAAACCATTCATCTTTAAGTTCTATACGAGCCATGCGTCGTTTAAGATCTTGACGGACTTTTTTACCGTCAAAAAATATCCGATATAACACGGCTTCTGCCAGAGTACTTTCTAGATTAATATAATCCATTGGATCAAAAGTGCCGACAATGTAGAACTGTGCCAATAAGGCATTAATTGATTGCTGGCGATTATGCTCAGCTAATGCTTCTTGGTAGTAAGCCCAGCCTTGCCATTCGTCACAATCAGGTGGACTCGAGACTTGATCAAGCAATACTTTATCCACGTCACCATAAACTGATTTACCATGAAGCCTGTGTTGACTAACTTTAGTTAACATCCCCCAGCCCTTCTGGAACGACTTAACTACGCCGTCATCAGTCAGTAGCAACCGTATAGCATTAGCCTGACTTAGGTCCGATAATGCCATTAAGCCAATGCTAACAATGCCAATGACATCTTGCGCGGCTTCTTCAAGCAAATGCATTTTATACTTGTTATAAAACTTATCAGCGAACTTAAGGCTCATCAAAATGGCTTTCGCTTTGATCTGTCCCAATTGCTCATTACTGAGCAATTCTTCGGTTCGGCCATAAGCCAACACCCGACTCAGATAGGGACCCTGATTTTCGTCACGTAATACCAATTGCATTTGCAGAACCCTTAATCAAGAAAGCTAAACATATCATCAACTTCAGCATATTCGTCGGTGACCTGGTTCTTTTCTTTCGCCTGTATCACTAACTCGCTGGCAAACTGGCTGATAATTAGCTGCCAGTCAGAGCCGGTGTTACGCAGCATGTTCTTAATCGCCTTTTCAACATTAGGCGCTCGATCGCGGATCAATGCTAATAAACTGCGCGGGTCATCGATGCTAAGACTGTGTGCCTCTTCATCGGCTTGCCAATCTGAGTAACCCACGGTTTCTTCATCCGCTTCATCATCAAAAGTGTCGTTGATCTCATCGTCATCACCGCTGCTACCGCCTAAAATAAGCTCGATAAACGGAATCGATAGATAAAACAGCGCAGCAGGATCTTCAGCCAAACACTCTAAAATTGCGGTTTGTTTCTCTTCATTGTCTTGGATTCGAATAAGATAAGTCATAAAATCAAAAGTATGCTGCATTAACTCTTCGGCATTACTTTTGATTTTTTCTTCCCAATAAAGTGGCTGCTGGCAGACAATGTCGCGGATCTGTTCTGGAGTCATTAACTCAGACATAATAGATGGGCACGAAATATCATGCTGACTATTAATTTGTGTCAGCGTGACGATATCCATTTTCTCGATAACTTCAACCAACTGATCATCTGACATCGACGATGCAATCAATTCAAATCTCTTGCTGGCCTGTTTAGGCTCAACATTAGCCAGCTCTTGTATTTCAGCGGCTGTTATTTCAATGAGACTGTTCATTCGATATCCTCATCATATTGGTCATAATAACCTTCTTCATCGCTATCATAGTCCGTGTCGTCATCATCGTTTTCATCACGTTCATGCTCATGAAGACCATCAGAATCATCTTCCTCAGGCTTGGGCGCTGTATCTCCCTGAGTCTCTAATAAATACACCACGGCACAACTTTCGATAAGCAAATCTTCGTTATATTTACGTACCGCAAGCGCCAGAGGAAGATCGGTATTGTTAAACGCAATCGTCGTTTTAAATTCATCCCAGCTTGGGTGAATATTCAAGCTAATCCAATGCGCCCATTGGCGCTTTGACTCAGGCGAGAACTTAACTCTTTCATAAAGCGCGACAGGTAAATATTCAGGGACTGAATCTAGCATCCCAGGATCGGCCAACAATATCTCTCTGATTTGGCTAGTAAACTTTGCCAGTGCATTTGGCGTATCAGGGTCGTTGTAAGATTCTATATTGTCATTGGCATTATTTTTTAGCTCATTAATGCGTGAGATATTAAGATGTTTAGCCATGGGATACTCAGGAATAATATTCGTCCCACAACTCGCGCATAGCGGCTGTGGGATCGGTAACAATTACGTTGTTAAAATCATTGATAAAAGCATTTCTCTGCTTTTTATCTGACAACACTTCGTAAGCTTTTTTGACTCGTTGGAGCTGGACAGATGCTTGTTGCTTTTCATCATCAGACGCCCCAAGTAATTTGTCAGGATGGTACTTATTCGATAAACGTTTATAGGCTTTTTTTATGTCATCTTCTTTGGCATTGGCTCTGACGCCCAGTACGCTAAAGTGGTTAATCATAGTTATTCCTGCAGGCGATGTGGCAGTGATTGCGAGATAAAAAAGTCTGTAAATAGATAAATTTTTTAGCCTGCTATTATATCAACAATCACAGGCTTGCAGCAAACATAAACCCAAGTTAAGTTGCAATCATTTAAGACATCAATTTTAGGACAGTAATTTTAGGACAGCTATGACACCCAAAAAGCAGCGTTGTCATTAACAGGTGTTATCTTTGCTGCCGTTAAGATGCCACCAGCCAAGTTAAATGATGCGATATTAACAACATCCACGCCTATCTGAGTTTGCTAGCATGATGCTTTAACGGCAAAACACCTGCAAAAATTACCCCATTTCAATCAGACTCACAAATTCGCGCATCGCAGGTGAAACACTGTATTTGCGGGTAATAAACACCGTATTACCCGATTCAATACCTTGCAGTTGTCGGTAATGCAGATTGAATAACTGCTGAGCTGATTTTGCAATACCGCTGCTGACAATCGCGTAGCCAATATTGTGTTTTACCGCGCTGACTAGATGAAATAACGAATCGGTTTCTAACACCACATTAAAGTGCAAATCCGTTTTTGCCATCGCATTATCAATGTATTGCCTAAACTGCATATTTTGGCTTAACAACACCAATGGTAAACGTTGCAAATTATTAAGGGTTAATCGGTTATCTCTTAGTGTAGTACTATCGAGTTGATTAACGAGGGCTTGGGTTGATAATACCGCCATATCATTATCAATCTGCGGATAAAAATGAAACGTGCGACGATTCGCCTCAGTAAGGTTTTCATCAAACCCTAGACCGATATCAATTTGATGCAAAGTCAGTTGCTCAATTAGCTTTTCATTGGTGGTCACTAAAAGCGTCACGGCAATATTAGGGTGCAGCTCATTGAATGCTTTAATTATCGGCATAATATCGACACTCGACTGCGGCACAATGCCAATCCTCAAAGAGCCGATTAATGGCCCACTAAACACACTCAACTCTTGTTTTAGCGCAGCTTGATCTAACAGCATTTTTTCTGCATAGCGCAATACAATCTGTCCAGCATCGGTTAACGCAACAAACTGACTGCCGCGCACCACTAGCTCGGTACCAAAACTTTTTTCTAACGCGGTTATACTGGCAGACAAAGTCGGCTGGGTAATATGGCAAGCTTTGGCTGCTTTAGCAAAATGCTTAAACTGCGCTAATTCATAAAAATAATGTAACTGCCTCAGGTTCATACACCCTTCAAAGTCTGCCTATCAATTCCATCATATTAATAGATAAAAACTATCACCGCATAAATTTGTTTGATTGGCTTTGTGTATTAGCGCCCCCTAAACTGTGATCCACGTCAGGTTTTGAGTCTATGCACATGAATGCTTCATACAAATGGTTGCCACCCATTGAACATCTGGTAGAGGAAGTAGCTGCCGCCATAAATATTAACGGGATTAACTATGCTGTGATGATGGTCACTCCTGATGATATTGAAGACTTTGCGATTGGTTTTTTATTTTCCGAAGCCATTATCCAATACGATCATGACGTACATGACATTCAAATAACGCCATCAGATAGCGGCTTTATGGTTGAAGTGACTATCGCCAATCGTTGTCTGTCGGCCTTAAACAGTAAAAAACGTCGGCTCGTGGGTGCTACAGGTTGCGGCATCTGCGGTGTTGAAGCAATAGAGCATGCACTGCCTCAATTACCTATTCTTCCGGTCACTCGCCCCATTGACATTAATAACCTTGAAACCTTAAAACAACGCATTGCCGACAGCCAAATAAAAGCTCAACAAAGTGGTGCGATACATGCGGCTTTAGCGTTAACAGCCCAAGGCGACATTATCGCCTGTCGTGAAGACATCGGCCGTCATAATGCACTCGATAAACTTATCGGCATGTTAATAAGGCAAACAACCGCGACTCAAAAAACATCATGTAATACCTTATTAATCACCAGTCGTTGTAGCAGTGAATTGATCCATAAAGCGGTGCTGTTTGGCGCTAACAATCTTATTAGTCTAGCTTCGCCAAGCCAACTCGCGGTCAAGCTGGCACTAAAATACAACCTCAACATTATTCACATACCCAAGTTTTCAGCGCCTATTTATTATTCCAGTTACGACTCTCACTTCAATGTTAATCGTCTATCGCTGAGCCCTATCGGAGAAATTCATGTCTAGTCATCACCAAAAACCAACCAAAGCCGGCGGATTCCCTTCACTGCAAGCCACATTTACTCATGTACTTCGCAGCCAACACACTAAGCAAAACCTTAAAAACTTACTCCGTGTTAATCAAACTGATGGCTTCGATTGCCCCGGTTGTGCATGGGGCGATAACAAACAAGGTGCATTTCAGTTTTGCGAAAATGGTGCTAAAGCCGTGGCATGGGAATCAACAGGTAAAGGCGTTGGTCGCGATTTTTTTGCTCAGCATTCGGTACGCCAACTAACAAAACAGACCGACTACTGGTTAGAGTATCAGGGGCGTTTAACCGAACCAATGCGCTTTAATGCGATAACAGATCACTATGAACCAGTAAGCTGGTCTGAGGCATTTTCGATTATCGCCACCAAGCTCAACAGTTTAAGTAGCCCTGACCAAGTTGAATTTTACACTTCTGGACGCGCCAGGAACGAAGCATCCTACCTCTACCAACTGTTTGGCCGGCTTTATGGCACCAATAACTTTCCCGATTGCTCTAACATGTGCCACGAAGCTAGTGGTGTCGCATTAATTAACGCCATTGGAATAGGTAAAGGCACGGTAGTATTAGAAGATTTTGATGCCGCCGAAGCCATTTTTGTGTTTGGCCAAAACCCTGGCACCAACCACCCAAGAATGATGAATACTCTGCGCAAGGCCGCCAAAAAAGGGGGTAAAATTGTCACTTTCAATAATCTTAAAGAAGTTGCCTTAGAAAAGTTCGCCAGTCCACAAAGTCCTATAGAATTGCTCACACCAGCAGCCACTACCATCAGCCATTTGTATTTAACCCCTAAATTAGGCGGCGATATGGCTGCTGCGCGAGGCATGGCTAAATATATTATTGAACAACGTCCAGATAAAATCGACCATGAGTTTATACAGCAGCACAGTGCATTTTTTGAAGATTATCAACACAGTGTTACACACACTAGCTGGGATAAAATAGAACAACAATCTGGACTGACAAAAGCAGAGATTATTCAAGCTGCGACCGTGTTCAGTGACAGTAAAACCGTGATCAGTTGCTGGGCAATGGGCTTAACTCAACATAAGCATTCGGTCGACATTATTCGTGAAGTCGTTAACCTGCATCTGCTATGTGGTCAAATAGGCAAAAAAGGCGCCGGATTATGCCCTGTTCGCGGCCACAGTAATGTGCAAGGCAACCGCACTATGGGCATTAATGAAAAGCCGTCTGCCGCTTTTATTACCCGCTTAGAACAGCATTTGTCTACCCGCTTACCGCGGCAAGCGGGCCACAATGTGGTCGAAGCCCTTAAAGCCCTACACAGTAAACAGAGTAAGGTGCTAATTTGTTTAGGTGGAAATCTTGCGGCTGCGGCGCCCGATACTGATTTTACATACCAAGCGATGCGCAATGCTGAACTGAATGTTCAAATCAGCACTAAGCTTAATCGCAGCCACTTACAAGTAACACACGACGCCTTAATTTTACCTTGTTTAGGCCGTACCGAATTAGACAAGCAGCAAAGCGGCATTCAAAAAATCACCGTTGAAGATACCTTTAGCATGGTTCATGCTTCAACAGGTATGACCGAACCCGCCTCAGAACAATGTTTATCTGAAATTGATATTGTCGCTCAAATGGCTCATGCAACATTTAACCATTCCGGCTCGACTCAGCTCAACTCAACAAACCATGCCGCAAATAAACTAGATTGGCTGGCATTACGTGATGACTATGCACTAATTCGTCAGCTTATCGAAAATACCATCGACGGCTTTAATGACTTTAATCAACGTATCGAGCAACCTGCCGGGTTTTATCTGGGGAATAGTGCTGCTCAGCTTATTTGGAATACCACTAACCAGTTAGCTCAATTTAATCCTAGTCAGTTGCCAAATTCAGTTATTGCAGATTGCTCAAGCAACGCACAAACAACTGCGTCATCCGCCGAACAACAAGCTATTTTTTTACTGCAAAGTTTGCGATCTCACGACCAATACAACACCACTATTTATGGCATGGACGACCGGTATCGCGGTATTAAAGGCAAGCGGAATGTATTGTTTATGAACCAACAAGATGCTGTTCAACTTAATCTTCTTGAAGACCAGCTTGTTGATATACAGTCTATTGCCAACGATAATATCGTCCGCAAAGTCTGTGGCTTTAGCGTGGTTTATTACGATATTCCACGCGGTAACATTGCCGCATATTACCCCGAGACGAATCCACTGGTGTCAATCAACAGCGTCGGAATTGGCTCTTACACCCCAACCTCAAAATCAATCCCAGTGGTTATTACTGCATCAACCAAACAGGTGATTAGCGTGGCTCAGGTATAAGTAACCTAAACTCGGAATAACAATACTCAAACGATGTTGCCCTAGCGCATTAGCGCTGGGCGACTAAATCAGCCAAAACTTGTTTATACGCTTCAACTGGATGCGCGCCAGTTAATGCACTCGATTGGTTAAAAATGACCGTGGGCACACCCGAAATACCAAGTTGCTGCCAATGGGCTTCTTTGGCGCGAACCTGTTCAGCCACTGCTGCGTTATCAAGTAAACTTATGGCTTCAGCGGCATTAATACCCACCGCAATGAGTTCAGCGCTCAGCACTTCACGGTTTGAAATATCTTTATGTTCGGTAAAAAAGGCACTGAATAAACGCAGTTTAAGCTCAGTTTGCTTACCCACTTCTTTAGCGTATTCCAACAGCACATGAGCGTCTAAAGTGTTAACCATTTTCATCTGTTCAAAATAGTCAAAAATAAAGCCATTTTCAGCCCCCTGCTGGGCAATGTTAGCCCGTGCACGAACGCTACCTTCTGGGGTTGTGCCGTATTTTCTGGCTGAATGCTCACGCAGGTTTTCACCTTCAGCAGGCATGTTAGGGTTAAGTTCAAATGGTTGCCACTCAATCTCAACTTGATCTTGTAGCCCAAGTTCATTTATCGCCGCTTCTAAGTGTTTATAACCAACGATGCACCAAGGGCACACAACATCTGAAATAATATCGAGTTTAATCTTTGCTGTCATTTGGTGGTCCTCATCTGTTCAAGTGCGTTTTGTTCACTAAAACCTGATAAAAAAATACCAATGCCATTTGCGATAACGCGGGCATTGGTATTATGAAGTCATACATTCATCGACTTATCGTGGATGATAATCTTTAATAAAAATGTCGATAAAAATGTCGGTAACAATGTTGGTAAAGAATTACCAAGCAAACTTTTTGAATACATCGTCAACCGGTGTTTTTGCTACATGGTTGGTGTAATTACTGATCACTTTTTGTGACAAGCCTAAAATGATTTCTAACACCTGCTGTTGGCCATAACCTGCGGCATAAAATGCTGCTAGTTCTGCTTCAGAAATGTTACCGCGGTTACGTACGATACTTAATGTCGCATCTTGTAACGCTTGTAATTTTGCAGTTGGCATCGCCGCTTTATTACGTAATGCTTCAGTTAACGCTGGGTCTACTTTCATTGAATGTGCAATACCTGTATGTGCTGGTACACAATAGCCACATTCGTGTTCAACGTTAATGGTTTGCCATACAACCGTTAGCTCTTCAGGGTTAAATGATGTGTCTAAAAAAGCCTGATGTAACTGTTGGTAAGCTTGCAACGTGCTTGGAGATTCTGCCAACACACCAAATAAATTAGGTACCATACCCATTTGCTTTTTAGCGCCTTCTAACATTGCTTTGCTGTCTTCTGGTGCTGTGTCTACAGTGTGAATAGTAAATGCAGTCATAATATTCTCTCTTCTAGATAAATAAATTTAGGAGTGTTGCGTTTCGAATTGAGACCACTATAAAATAACTTGAACGCTCGCTCAAGTTATTTTGAATGATTGTTCAAATTGATTGTTGTTATTCAAATATACATTAGAGAATATTGTTTATTATCAAAATAGTATGAGTTTTAAAAAATATAAAATAATCACTAAACTCAGCCGTTAATGCTAATTCAACTAGCCACTTGAACATTTAGATTGTCAATTATTGAGGCATCTAGAAATGCGTAGCGACAGCTCTAATAGGGTGAAGTACGATCTAATTAATAACAATCCCAGAATAAAGCACTTACGCCAAAACGATATTTAGACGATAAAATGGGTTTATCCCCCCCCATCTTTACACTTCTTTAATTGAACAAATAATTGAGATTAATTATCATTACCGCAAGTTTGTGGATTTGTATTAACGTTTATAAAAAATAATAAAATCAGCAGGTTTAACACTCTATTGCAATACTGCATGGCATAATTTGAGCAAACAAAAATGAACATGGTTTCGACATTAAAATGGTTTCACAACTGGGTAGGTTTTTTTATTAGCATCACCATGTTAATAGTACTTACCACTGGGGTATATCTCGGTAGCGTTGATTTACTCAAACGCCTAGACAGTAAAGATCAAACATACTCTCCAATCACACTTGAACAAAAAGCCGATACTGTTGCGAGTGTATTTGAGCGCTATCCCGACATGAGTACTGTTCGCTTTCCAACAGAACATACGCCATATATTCAAGCTAGCACTCGTGGTAAATCAATTGCATTGGACAAAGAGTTAAATGAACTGTCGAGTAGCTCCTCTTTCGATTTACCTGGATATAGCACGGTATTTTGGTTGCATCGAAATTTTCTCATAGACAATGGTGGTAAATACATTAATGCATGGGCATCGCTTGCGGGGGGCATCGTAACCTTAATTGGCATTTACCTGTGGTGGCGAGTGCGTAATGGATTTAGATTAAAACAAAGTATCCCTAAAAATACCCGCTCAAGCAGTTTACTTAAAAGCCACATTCAACTGGGATTATTTATTTCAGTACCATTGTTTATATTGTGTATCAGCGGATTTTTAATCACTTACAACAGCTTATGGACAGGTGTTCTTAAGCAAGATGCCACCAGCGAACAGACACTACCTTATTCTGTCAGCCAACCAAGTCATTGGTTAAGCCAGCTAAGCAACGCACAACAAATTTGGCCAGACGCAGAGCTTGTATCAGTGAGTAAACCACGCTCTAAGCCCAATAAAGACCAGCAAGCAGAAACAGATAAACCACAAGACCTTGTGTACAGTATTCAATTCGATGAACATCTGGGCGTGTGGTTAAGAGAAGCTGATCGCATCAGCATGAATTATCAACAAGGAACGATTGAGTCAGTAATCAAACACAGTGACCGACCTTTATCAGCTAAAATTGCCAGTTTTGTTCGACCTCTACACGATGGACTGTACATGCCAGCAAGCTATGTAATGTTGATTACCTTGGTGTCACTCATTGGCACATTGATTTTATCATTCAGTGTGGTGACCTTTTACCGACGTACTTTTAGTCGCAAAAAAGCCAGTTAACGAACAGCCCACCATGTTGCGCTACATTTCCTTCATACATCAACGGCAATGTAGCGCAGCATGAAATCAAACCGTTAGTTAAACGCCATATAACGTTACCACCACCGCGCCACCTAAACCTACATTATGTTGCAGCGCTAATGTGGCATTATCGACTTGTCGGTTGCCAGCTTGACCACGTAAGTGCCATGTCAGCTCTGTACATTGTGCCAACCCAGTAGCACCAATTGGGTGCCCTTTCGACATTAATCCACCCGATGGCCCAATGACAAATTTACCGCCATAAGTGTTGTCACCATTAGCAATCAATTCAGCAGCGCCGCCTTCAGGACATAAGCCTAATGCCTCGTAAGTGATCACCTCATTTGGAGTAAAGCAATCGTGTAGCTCTATCACATCAATATCATTGGGGTCGATACCAGCATCATCATAAACCCGCTGCGCCGCTTGTTGGCTCATACCCTTACCGACGGCAAAAATTGGGTCTTGCCACGACTGCTCTGTATCAGTTGCCATTGCCTGCGCAATAATTTTTACCTTGGATGTTATGCCGTTTTGACGGGCAAACTGTTCACTGCAAACAATGGTCGCAGCTGCACCACAGGTGGGAGGACAAGCCATAAGCCGTGTTAAGTAGTTATCGTAAATTAACTTATCATCAAGCACTTGCTGATACGTTAATGGCGTTGAAAACATCGAGTATGGATTTTGTAACGCATGACGACGTGACTTTTCGGCCACCTTGGCAAAAATATCGGCACCGACATGATACTTATCCATATAATGTCGGCCAGCTGCACCAAAAGCGCGTAATGCAATTGGGCCTTGCGGGGCATTAAACTGCTTTAACACTGGCTCAATCCGCTCAAAAGGGCTTTCTCTGTCAGTCCAATGCGATCCCAATGCACCTGGTTGCATTTCTTCAAATCCAAACGCTAACGCACAATCCACTTGTCCAGACAACACCGCTTGGCGCGCAAGAAATAACGCTGTCGAGCCACTAGAACAATTATTGTTAACATTGATAATTGGAATACCGCTTTGGATTACATCGTAGAATGCATGCTGCGCGCAGGTGCTGTCGCCATAAATATAGGCTCCATATGCTTGGCCAATTGACTTGGCGTCAAGACCAGCATCGGTTAATGCTAACTTAATCGCTTTAGCCGCCATCGCACGGTAGGGCTCATGTTTACCTGGTTTGCAAAAAGGGATCATTCCAACCCCTGCCACTCTTACTGTTGTCATATTGCTCCCGTAATGCTGTTTCTAGTGAGATGTTATTGGGGATCAGTTATTAATAATCTGGAGTCGGGATTTTTACACCTAGTGTATTTTTCATCCTTGTTATTGGACAATATTATCTTAATGACGACTGTTAACATAAAGTTAATTTACTTGCAGCGCAACGCACCAAAGGCAAGCATTGGCGCACCAATATGGAACATTCCTAGTCCAAGCATCAATCATTACAGACACTATTGAGTACTGAGTTGACATCAAAATGCACCGAAGTAGTACATTTAATGGATCATTTCAGCAACATTTTCAGACATTTGCACCATATAGGTTCAGAAAAATGCCAGCCATGTATCGGTTTAGGAATGACTTTTGCTTTATAAAAGTATGAATTTCAACAGAGAATCGTTTTGTGGGAACTGAAATGAATAATATTAGTGATGCTATTGGCGTCATTGCACAAAGTGCAGACACCTTGTTCATCTTACTTGGTGCAATTATGGTGTTAGCCATGCACGCAGGCTTTGCATTTTTAGAAATGGGCACCGTGAGGCATAAAAACCAAGTTAACGCCTTGGTTAAAATTCTAACTGACTTTGCCTTTTCCGCTATCGCCTACTTTGTCATTGGTTATCAAATAGCTTATGGCAATCACTTTTTTGTCAGCGCAGAAAGCTTAACCACTGATAATGGCTACCAACTGGTTAAGTTTTTCTTCTTACTCACATTTGCAGCAGCCATTCCAGCAATTGTATCTGGCGGTATTGCTGAACGCGGCAGCTTCAGACCTTTCTTATTGGCATCAGCTTTAATTGTTGCCTTCGTATATCCGCTATTTGAAGGGATTATGTGGAACGGTAATTATGGATTTCAAGCTTGGTTAGAAAGCCAATTCGGCGCCCAATTTCATGACTTTGCCGGTTCCGTTGTAGTGCATGCCATGGGCGGTTGGTTAGCCTTAGTCGCCATTTACTTATTAGGAGCTCGCCGTGGTCGTAAACCGGGAATCGCATTTGCGCCATCAAATATTCCCTTTCTAGCGCTAGGCTCTTGGGTGTTAATTGTCGGTTGGTTTGGCTTTAACGTTATGTCAGCGCAAACCCTCGACGGTATTAGTGGTTTAGTGGCGGTAAACAGTTTAATGGCTATGGTTGGCGGTACGATTGTGGCACTTGTGGTGGGTAAGAATGACCCAGGCTTTATTCATAACGGACCACTAGCAGGCTTAGTTGCTGTGTGTGCAGGTTCTGACTTAATGCATCCTGTCGGCGCGTTTGTCGTCGGTGGTGTGGCAGGCGGTTTATTTGTTTGGGTGTACACTAAATTACAACGCAGCAACAAGATAGATGACGTACTAGGAGTATGGCCTCTTCACGGTTTATGTGGAGTATGGGGCGGTATTGCTGCCGGTATTTTTGGCCAGCAAGCTTTCGGAGGATTAGGTGGTGTGAGTTTTATGTCGCAACTCATTGGCAGTATTGCTGGCGTTGTGGTGGCAATTGTTGGCGGTATGATTGTGTATGGCGCAGTTAATAAAGTATCGAGTTTACGCTTAAGCCAAGAAGATGAATTTATTGGGGCGGATTTAGCGATACATAAGATTGGCTCAACCAATTCAGATAAGTGATGATGCTAAGTCACTTATAGTAAAAAGGGGCGGAAATGAATTTCTGCCCCTTTTTACACGAAACAGAGTCTACAATCAGTGCTTCGATTTAACCCCATTCTTAACCATCTCTTGACCGTTTTCGAAGATTTCAGCGGTAATCCAGCGGCCAAGTAATAGCTTGTGGTTATCACCAAATACCGCAACAAAATGACGACCATCAGCATTACTAGTTGCCATACCCACACCCGCAACACCTTCCAAACCTAAACCGCCCTTCTCCACCGACAGTAAAAAGCGTTCTAATTCGGCTAAATTATCAATCACATCATTTTCAATATTCATTTAACTTCCCAACAACTTTAGATCAAAACTTGGGTGCTACTTTAACCCATTGAACCTCAATAAGGTATATTGTATGCCATCTGAGCCTATAGCGCTGGTTACTGTACCACTCACTCAGGTCTAGCCGCTAAGATGATTAAAAACGTAACGTAAGATCAATCAGCTGCGCATCGTCATCGTATGAATCAAAATTAATCGACAACATCACAGTCCCTTTTGTCAGCATAATGTTATCAAAATTATCTTCTGCGTTTGGGTATCGCTCCAACAATTGCGATTTGATAGTAGGCAAATGATAACTAGCAAGCACAGCATTAAATTCACTCATCGTTTGCGTGCCAAACATCGACTCGGTAATTTTAATTGAATTAACGACTCCTTGGCGATCAAAACCCAATAATACATTGCTATTCACCAGCACTTTTGGACCGTTGTCTGTCAATTGGATTTGGTTGATGAGCTGTTGTGGTTGCAAGGTATAAGCTTGCTTAAATGCTAATGTCAACAATGTTGCGATGTCGATATTATCAAAGTTACCGAACTTAACGTGATGATCATCAGTGACTGTTAATGGCATAATGGCAAAGCTGTTAAGTCGAGAAACAGCAGCATTATCTAGACTTTCATTATAGTCTTCAAAGGTTAATATCAATCGGCTATTTTTACCTGCCACACTGTAAACATCACCTTGCTTTTTAAGCGCTAAATGCGCTTTCACGCTAGCAAGCCCATCACCTTGACGCACTTGGTTAGCAATCACCCAATTATCGCCATCATAGTTTTCACTTAAGGCAATTTGGTTTTGACCATGGCCATTTAACAATCCTAAATCCTGGGTAATCATCTCGATACGATTGTCTTTAACAACAAACCATAGACTGCGCCCATAACCATAAACGGTTGCACCATTGTCGAGTTGCAACTGAATACTGTGAGGACCTAATGCTTGTTGTAAAACATCAACCGAGTCACCAATGTGTATGCCATAGGCGCTGTCGGTTGTAATAAGCGCATCAGGTGCTTGGTGTTTTTGCGCTTGCTTTAATACATTCCCCTCGTTTGGCATCGTCAATTGAACTGTGGTTTGGGTATACGAAACCGATTTACCTTCGCTGTTATAAGGTGTTGGATCTTTGCTCAGTTGTGTATCGTCACAAAAGGTAACGTATTGCGCAGTGGTAATCACATGGATTTGCTTGGTGTTCGATTTAACTCGGCTACTGTCATCTTGCAAGTCAATACTTCGCTCAATTCCACCAACACTTAATCTATCAATAATAATCGCATCCGCTCCTGCTGCTGCAGCTTTTCGCTGTATTTCCACAAAGGCTTGTTGTATATAAGCATCACGATGGGACAACACGCCATCACTAGACGATTCCAGCAAGTCTGGGTCAATATCGTAGACGATTTTATCATTGGCTGTATTAATAGTGTGTGGACTACAAAGTGGGTAAAAATCTAAAATTGGCGGTAAATCATTGGCGTTTATAGCAGGGCTTAACATTGCACAACCAATCAAAAAAAGTGAAGATTTCATTTATCGTCCTTGAATATTAATTATTAAGAATATGTTTTTTTACAAGACGTTAACATTATTATTGTTCACTAACCTAAAGATAAACCTCTTCACTGTAAACTCATTTATCTTATCGAATACCGGTGGCGACGGCTATTAGCACGCAAATATATCACAGTGAACAAGATCGCACTTTTATCGACTTGCTATTTTGTTCCACACTCACTGTGCAGTTTCTGCACTTTTACTCTCTAACATGCTGGTAATGACTTTATGTTAACAATCTTACCCAAGTACTAGGAGAGCCCGATGTTTTCCCTTAATAACTTACACCTCAAAAAGCGGTTAATTAACCAGCCAATGACACTATTACTTATCATGACACTCAGTTGTGCTTTCATACTCACAGGTTGTGGTAGCGACAGTGATAGCAACAGCGAAATAGCCGAAACGGTCATTAGCTCTGATACTGACACAAGCACTGATACCGAAACAGAGGTCACTGACGCAGATTTTGTAGCGACCGATTGGACAGACGAAACCCACAGCAAAAATGTCGACCCTAACTTTGATGAAGTGTTTAGTGATACCGAAGTTAAACGGCTTGATATCGTTGTCACACAAGCGCGCTGGCAAAGCATGTTAGATGACATGACGGCACTCTATGGTGAATTTGGTAGAAGCTCATCAAATAGCTTAAGTGATACCGATGAAGATCCTATTTTTGTTCCAGCTGAAGTATTTTATAACGGCACGCAATGGTATCGCGTCGGCATCCGCTTTAAAGGTAATTCATCACTGCAAACTAGCTGGCAACAAGGCATTCTTAAACTGGCACTTAAACTTGATTTCGACGAGTATGAAGACGATTACCCGCAAATTAAAAACCAACGCTTTTATGGCTTTAAAAAGTTTAGTTTAAAAAACAACTTTGATGACGAGTCAATGTTACGTGAAAAAGTTGCTGCGGATGTGTTTAAAGATGCAGGGCTTGCTGTATCTCACACTGGGTTTTATACCTTATACGTTGACCATGGCGACGGCCCTGAATATTTTGGTTTATATACTCTTGTAGAAGAAATTGATGACACTGTAATCGACACGCAATTTTCTAGCGACAAAGGTAACTTGTACAAACCCGAAGATGATGGCGCAATGTTTGTTGATGGGTCATTTAATCAAGAAGACTTTGAGAAAAAAACTAACGAAGACGACGAAGATTGGTCTGACATACAAGCCCTGTTTACCGCCCTACACGCCGACACTCGCAGCACAGATCCTGAAACATGGCGAGCCAATCTAGAAACGGTATTTGATGTTGATGTATTTTTAAAATACTTAGCCGTTAATGGCATCATTCAAAACTGGGACACTTACGGCTTAATGCCACACAATTACTATTTATATAACAATCCAGACAATTCAAAACTGACCTGGATACCTTGGGACAACAACGAAGCATTGCAAGACGGGAAACAAGGTGGCGCATTGTCGTTAGACTTCTCAGACCTCAACTCAAGCAGCTGGCCACTCATATCAAAACTGTACGCAGATGATGTATACCGTGACCGCTACAACCAGTTTTTACTTGAGGTTATCAGCGATGCATTCGAAACCAATAAAATACAAGCAAGCTACAATGCTTACTCTGCACTTGTTGCCCCTTATGCGACCACTGAAGTATCTGGGTATAGCTTTTTAGAAAGTAGCAGCGATTTTTACCGTGCTATCGATGAGCTAATAGAGCATGCAGAAGATAGAGCCACTGCTGTAGAAAGCTATTTAGACAAACAATAAATGCATTTCTAACCCGCAGAAATTAAAAAGCCCATCACTTCGGTGATGGGCTTTTTATATCAATAAAATCGATGATTACATGCTGGCTTTTACTTTACGCGCTTGATGTAGTTTTTTGTAGCTTTCGATCAAACGTAAATGCGGTTCAATGCCTTCAAGGTTCATACTGGTTTTGCTCAGGCCATAAAAACGGACTGTGCCATTAACCGAACCGACGACATTTTCCATCACTTCTTTACCAAACATGCGGTTGAAGTTAGCCATAAAGTGTTCAAGTTCTAAGTCTTCATCTAAGGTTACTTCAAGCACTGCACTCACTGCTTGGTAAAACAAGCCACGCTGTACAGTATTGTCGTTAAACTGTAAGAACTCACCTACCAATTCAATAGCGTCTTCGTGCGAGCCCAATGCAAGATAAATCAAAATCTTCAATTCGATAATGGTTAACTGGCCCCAAACCGTATTTTCATCGAACACAATACCAATTACGGTACGAATATCGGTATGGTTATCTAGCTGACTTTCTTCTAGACGATTAACTAACTTACCTAACGCTTTAGTGCTTAATGAATGCAGATTTAAGATATCTTCACGGTAGTTTAAAGACTTATTGGTGTTGTCCCAAATCAAGTCATCTACTGGATATACTTCTGAATATTCCGGGACTAAAATACGACACGCAGATGCGCCTAAATCTGTAAACTCGGCAATATACACTTCTTTGCCCATGGCCTCTAAAATACCGAATAAACCGCTGGCTTCTTCTTCACTAGTACCAGTAAAGTCCCATTCACTAAATTCGTAATCAAACTTACTACTAAAGAAACGCCAAGAAATAACCCCTGTTGAATCAATAAAGTGTTCAACAAAGTTTTCTGGCTCTGTCACTGCCATGCTGTTAAACGTTGGCTTTGGCACATCATTTAAGCCTTCAAAGCTGCGACCTTGTAATAACTCGGTTAAGCTGCGCTCTAATGCCACTTCAAAGCTAGGGTGTGCACCAAATGAGGCAAATACACCGCCAGTACGTGGGTTCATCAACGTCACGCACATTACCGGGAATTGGCCGCCTAAAGAAGCATCTTTCACTACAATAGGGAAGCCTTGCTCTTCAAGCCCTTTAATACCCGCTAAAATACTTGGGTATTTCTCAAGCACTGCCATTGGCACATCGGGTAGTACAATTTCTTGTTCAATGATTTGGCGTTTTACTGCGCGTTCAAAAATCTCAGATAAGCACTGAACATGGGCTTCTTGCAAGTTATTACCTGCACTCATGCCATTACTTAAAAATAGATTCTCGATTAAGTTAGACGGGAAATAAACCGTTTCCCCATCTGACTGACGCGTGTATGGAATAGCACAAATACCACGATCTTTATTGCCTGAGTTAGTATCAATTAAATGCGAACCACATAACTCTTCATCGGGGTTATAAATATCTAGGCAGTACTCATCCAAGATGCCTACTGGCAGTGCATCATCGTCTTCTAGTGCAAACCATTTTTCATTTGGGTAATGCACAAAATCGCTATTGGCGATTTCAGTACCAAAAAATTGATCGTTATAGAAAAAGTTATTATTAAGACGCTCTATAAACTCGCCTAAAGCAGAACATAACGCGCTCTCTTTAGTGGCACCTTTACCGTTGGTGAAACACATAGGTGATGCTGCATCACGAATATGCAAAGACCACACGTTTGGCACAATATTACGCCATGAAGAAATTTCGATCTTCATGCCAAGGTCGGCTAACAAGCCAGTCATGTTTTTAATAGTTTGCTCAAGCGGTAAGTCTTTACCTAAGATAAAAGTACTCGCATCAGCTTCAGCTTGACCCATCAACATCGCATTGGCGTCAGCATCTAAGTTTTCAACCGTTTCGATTTTAAATTCAGGTCCAGTTTGCACTACTTTTTTAACAGTACAGCGATCAACTGAACGTAAAATACCTTGGCGATCTTTATCCGAGATATCATCCGGTAACTCAACCTGAATTTGGAATATTTGGTTATAGCGATCTTCCGGGTCGACAATATTATTTTGCGACAATTTGATATTTTCAGTCGAAATATCACGGGCTTTACAATACACCTTGATGAAGTAAGCGGCACAAAGCGCTGAAGATGCTAAGAAATAATCAAAAGGACTAGGAGCTGAACCATCACCTTTGTAACGGATCGGCTGATCGGCGGTGACGGTAAAGTCGTCAAACTTAGCTTCGAGTCTCAAATTATCGAGAAAATTTACTTTGATTTCCATTGAATATATCCACAGTCTTGCGCAACCAAACGGCCAGCTTGTCTAAATTAGGGTGAATTATCGGTGTTTTTGACCCAATAGTCTTGGGTTAATTGCCAAAATGTTCGTAATAAGCTTATTTGTAACGATCGATGCTGCAATCGAATTTAAAAGGGAGTTTGGTTATACGGGATTAAAACAGAGAATAGAGGCTACATAGAAAGTGTTAATTTGAAAGTAATGCTGATGCTTATATGATTTATACGCAGGAAAACGGGGGACCCGAAACAGACCCCTGCTTGATATTTGACTTGTATTTATGACTCTTCAGGAAGTCCTACATGCATATGGCCTGATTTGTAATCTATGGTCAACACAAAATGCTTGAGGATATCGTAACCTACAAGACATTTAATATTTTTACCTTTAATTCGCGACAAACCGCTTCTATCTTGGCCTGTAATTGATTCATTTTGACCTTCTGCCGGAACGCTAGCTTGGACATTTTCAATGGTAAAAGGCCCAAACTTGACCTCAGGCAGGCGGAAATTATCGATTGTAGCAACATTATTCACTCCAAATCCTGTGCCTGATTGAGCACCATATTGACTAAGCCAATTTGAATCGGTAGCCAAGGTGCGTTTTAAAAATAAACCACCATTATTACCAGTATCTAGGATCAGCCAAGCGTTCTTTTCACCATTTAGTTCGACTTTCACAATCGGTTGACCTGTACCGCGATCCATCTGCATTTCGATATTTTCAAGCTTGGCCAAATCAAGTGAATCTCGCTCAAATAATCTTAAACGGTTATTAGGATAATCTATCTGAAAAATAAACTTTTCTAACAATCCTGCACCCAGTAATAGCTGTACCTCGTGATGCCCTAAACGTAAACCGACCAACTCATCTAACTCAATATCAGCACCGAATAAGTTTGCCTGCACATTATTGTAAAGCTGTTGAATTTCGGTGCCATAAACACCTTTAACATTGATCTTACTACCCTTTGAAAACTCAAAGCCGTTTTTATTAATAAAGCTAATATTAATCGCATTAAGTTGTGAGCCACTGTCTAAAATAGCACGCCCCTCAATACCTTTGATGGTCACTGGTAGATTAATATGGCCATTAATGACTTCAAAGTTAACCCAATTAGTCACTGCGAAAGAATGGAATGAAAACAGAACTGCAGAAACGAGAGTCAGCAGTCTAAGTATTGTTGTAGGCATCTATTGTCCTTAATATTGCATGCAATAAAAAACAACAATCTATTAACAAAGCTATTTAATGTCAACCTTTCGTGGGTTTAGCTCGATAACGAATATATTTTAGGTCATTCCGATGGATAGATAACGTAATTATACTAAGCGGCATATAAGGTTAAAATGAACAAAGCAGAACAATAAGGGGCTTGAGCCCCTCATTAATCTAACACTAACGCATGTGCATATATGCAAAAGCAGATTCAGCGTTAACCGACGCTACTAGCGAATCGTTACGTTTCGTCCAAAGTATTCTTCAGACTCATACTTAGCGATTACTTTTTCAAGTGTTTCGCCGTGATTATCCATAACCAATTTATGTGAAATAGCACTAAGTGAAATCAAAATATCTTTACACTCAATTCTGGCTTTCATCACCGAGCCTGAAGCCGTTCTTAACACTTGAGAAATTAACTCATGATTTTTGCCAATTAAGGCTAAAATAAAATGAACCATCACTTCAGAACAAAGCTCTTTATCTTCAATTTTACTTGGTCTAACGACCTTTTCTAAATAATCTTCTTCTCTTCCTGAAGGAACAAAACGCTGTACCCAATAGAAATAATCTTCATCATAAATGATTGATTGTATTGGTTTCATAAAGGTTTCGTCTGTCGATATTTTTTGAAAAAGCTCTTTTTTGACTTCATCAGATACGTCTATCAGCTCATCACCAAATTCTTTATTGAGCAATGAAATGACCGCTTCCAATTCTTTTAACAGAGATACATTTCCTGATGTCACTTGGTTATAAGCATCACCGACTTCGTCGATGTTTTGTTGGAATACACCAATATACTTATCACCTTCTTCAATGGCATCAAGTAAAGGTATCAAGCTATAACGTCTAACCTGTATCAACTCATAAAACTGACCTAATTCTTCACGAATCGCTTGGAGACGATCAATCGCTTTAATAAGAAATTTATCATCTCTTTTTATCGCTAGGTTCAATCGTGAAAAATCGAGTTGATCGTTTATTTTACGTACTCGGT
>NZ_JACJFI010000140.1 GCF_014164505.1 Shewanella sp. SG41-4
CTTCAAAAGGAAGCATACCAGCTAAACAAAAACGAGCCTGGATGAAAACAGCATACTTAGAAGCAGTATTAAATGCTGGATTCAGTGATATGGCTAATTAATGAACACTCATGCGGTTGCCCTGCTCGTTTGATCAACGTAATTATGGCTTCAAGAAGCTGAGTGATTTATTCGCATCTATAGATCTTTTTGATATGAAAAAAACCAACGGCTCAGTCATTTAGGTAAAAGACAAAAAAAGGCATAAAACGGCAAACGGTAAGGGGAAATAACTATTATTATCTCGAGATAATTTAGTAATAGTTTACAACGATAATTTCGTAACGAATTGACTACTATGACAGGCTCACCATTACATTCTCTCACCGACACGCCGTAAACTCATCCATGAGGGCTCGAACATCCCGTCCATGGGATGGACGGTCGTCTCGCAAATATCATGGTTCACCTTTTCAGCATCAGCCTAACCTACTGGCTTTAACGCTTACGCCCAAGATTTAAGAATGGCTGGCACCGTTAAATTCTTTTAAGCAATAGAAGATATTAATCGCCCAGATGCTATAAATAGTGAGGTAAGACGTTTGATCTAATTCCACTAATAAAATTCTATTTTTTGTAAGATCAAATTGGTTTTGACACCTTAATTATTCGATGATTTTTTATGTCATTTGTTTCAGGATGTTTAAAGGAAATCGAGTTATCTTCTTCTATGATAAAACCAACCTGAATTAATAATGAAATGACTTTTTTTGTATGCCCTTTATACTTGTTATAAATATAATCATTATACACAAAGCAAGCTCCTGGTTTCAATACTCTGTATAATTCTGACATTTGATTCTTATATATATTAAAATGCATAACAAAACTAGAAATGGCACCATCAAAATAGTTGTCTGGATAATTTAGCTTGATATCATTGTCAAACAAATGTGCATTTAACCGGTTTATGTCTAAATCATGATGATTTCTCATAAATTCAATAACAGCAAAAGAAGAAAGATCTAAACCTACAATTTCACTGATTGAATAAGCAGAACTAAACTTTTTTAAATAACTACAAATCATCCCCCCTCCACATCCAAAATCAATAAGCTTAGCATCTTTCAAAGGTGAGAGTCTTTCCAGTAATGTTCCGACAACATCTAGTGAATAATTAAAATCAATAACCTCATGACCAAACCTTAATCTCATTTCAGATAAGGCTACGACATTACTTTGGCTTAATAGAGCTGGTGGACTAGGAATGTAGAGCTTATCCATGTATCGATAAAAAACTTTTCCATCATAAAGTATCTGCTCTGAACCGCCTTGAGCGCTATACAGGAGTTCGTTAAAGATATCCATAATCATCTTACTCCGAAAAAATTTTTTAAAATTTTGGTAAACCAATGTTCTTTGTTTCTATTATTTTTCTCATAATACCTATAAAAAATCAACGAGAAAAACAAGTATAAACTTAGTACAATATCAATGAGCGGAAAAAACTGTATCCAATGCGAGAATTTCATACCTAGCAAGACCAAAATATCTGCATCCTCCCACTCTGTAAACATTTTTTTTTCAATAAAAAAGCAACAAAAAACCCAAAAACAAACAAAGACAGCTAAAGACTTGATTACTCGCTTACAATTTTCTTTAATAAGATACACTTTACTATAGATTAGGTGCTTTAATATGAAGCCTCCGCAGACAAAAAGCCAAATTAGAGATTCCGTAATTATAGGTATATCAGGAAAGAAAAAAGTAAAATCACAACTAGCTAGTCTTGTTGCATCAAGCCCCATAGAAATTAGCACCGAAATGAAGATACTGAGAATAAAGACATGAACCTCTTTGCTTTGAGTTGCCTCTACATCTTCCAATAAAAGCTCAGATGATACACTTTTTACCTCAATAGATATTTGCTTATTTACTTTAGTGCTATTTTGCAACCTGAGCAATGCTGAATTGTAAATACCTAATTCAGCCCAATCATGAAAATAAGTTATTTCAGACTGAGAATAAACTCTAACTATCTCCGCATCCAGACTTGAATCCTCACCCCCCTTAATAGAGACCAGATTTTTTTTAACATCCACTTTATTACCAATTTGATAATAAATTTTAAAATCTGGTGATTTAAATTTACTATTAAAAATTATTTCACTATTTATGACATCACTATTAAGTTGATTTTTTATTACAACATTAGATGTTTTTTGAAACCAAAAACCTAAAGCAATTTTATCTCTCAAGATTGTAAGAGATTTCAATGAACGGTCACCTTCAAGCCTGACCTTGTTCCCTCCATGAGCTTTAGCTGAAAATGGTAAAAGTATAAATGGCGTCACCCCATCTTTATCTTCATTTATTATCAATGGTAACGTCGAATTTTTATCTAATGTTTCATATATTAATTCGACATCTTTGATTAAAGCATCTTTTTCAGTTGGCTCAATTTCAAAAACAATCAAACATTGCTTTATAAAATCCTCGCGATTGTCATTGCGATAAGACTCTTCCCCCCAAAATTGTTGCAGTATGCTGATTTCATCAAAATAACGAACTCTATCAGAAAATGATATCTTTGCTTTATCTTTTCCTTTTGCATCACCAAAATCAGTAAATATCACCTCACAATCAATTTTAGCATTGAATGTGTCAATCTCAGTTTTGAAACAAATTGCATTAAATGTGTCAATTTGATGCCTGTTATCTGATTTTTTATTCCCAATAATATTGAATTGAAAAAATTTTTCTAAAGTAATTTCACCACTATTGGGTGCATCCTTGCTTATATTCAACTTCATGATTTTTATTATGTATATTTTATATAATCTGATTATTGCATATTCATATATAAATGTAAAAAAAGCAGTGCTTAATACAAAAGCCCCAATACTGTTAAGTATCGGGGCTTTCTTTTTTAGGTATAGCTCTTAGTTAACTAAGCGCATGGCCTATGGGTCTGACATTTTTCCGCAGGATAAAACGTTTAGTACAAGGCGCTGTGAGCGTAGCATACGTTGTTTGTATGTGAGCGAGCAGCAACGCCGTAATCAACGTTTTAGACCAGAAAAAATTACATCATGCCGCCCATTCCGCCCATACCACCCATTCCGCCCATATCTGGTGCAGAATCTTGTGGTACATCAGCAATCATCGCTTCTGTTGTGATCATAAGACCAGCAATAGATGCGGCGAACTGTAGCGCACTACGAGTCACTTTAGTTGGGTCTAGGATACCCATCTCTAACATGTCACCGTAAGTGTCGTTACCGGCGTTGTAACCGAAGTTACCGGTGCCGTTTTTAACAGTGTTAGCGACAACTGAGGCTTCTTGACCTGCGTTAGTGGCGATTTGACGAAGTGGCGCTTCCATAGCGCGTAGGGCAATAACCACACCGTGCTTTTGGTCTTCGTTTAACACGTCAATGTCTTTGATCATGCTTGCTACGCGAACAAGGGCAACACCACCACCGGCGACCACACCTTCTTCAACCGCTGCGCGAGTTGCATGCAATGCATCTTCTACGCGCGCTTTTTTCTCTTTCATTTCAACTTCTGTTGCTGCGCCAACTTTGATGACTGCAACACCGCCAGCTAACTTAGCCATACGCTCTTGTAGCTTTTCTTTGTCGTAGTCTGAAGTTGAGTCTTCAACTTGTTGTTTGATTTGCGAAACACGTGCAGAAATTTGCACTTGGTCGCCACTACCATCGATGATTGTAGTGTTGTCTTTAGTGATGATTACGCGCTTAGCTGTACCTAAATCTTCTAGAGTGGCTTTTTCAAGTTCTAGACCGATTTCTTCAGCGATAACAGTACCGCCAGTTAGGATTGCAACGTCTTGAAGCATTGCTTTACGACGGTCGCCAAAACCAGGTGCTTTAACAGCAGCAACTTTAACGATGCCACGCATGTTGTTTACCACTAGCGTTGCTAATGCTTCGCCTTCAACGTCTTCTGCAACGATAAGCAATGGCTTACCTGTTTTAGCTAGACCTTCAAGGATTGGCAACAATTCACGGATATTAGAGACTTTTTTGTCTACTAATAAAATGAATGGACTGTCTAATTCAATGCTGCCAGTTTCTGGCTTATTGATGAAGTATGGTGATAAGTAACCACGGTCAAACTGCATACCTTCAACAACGTCTAATTCGTTTTCAAGCGCTTGGCCTTCTTCAACGGTGATAACGCCTTCTTTACCGACTTTTTCCATTGCTGTAGCAATGATGTCGCCGATTGACTCGTCAGAGTTAGCAGAGATTGTACCCACTTGAGCAATCGCTTTAGTGTCTGAACATTCTTGAGAAAGTAGTTTAAGTTCAGCAACGGCTGCAATAACCGCTTTGTCGATACCGCGCTTAAGGTCCATTGGGTTCATACCCGCTGCAACTGCTTTTAGGCCTTCAACAACAATAGCTTGTGCTAATACTGTTGCAGTAGTGGTACCGTCACCGGCTGCATCATTGGCTTTAGAAGCAACTTCTTTAACCATTTGTGCGCCCATGTTTTCGAACTTGTCTGTTAGTTCGATTTCTTTGGCAACTGACACACCATCTTTGGTGATCATTGGCGAACCAAAGCTTTTATCTAAAACAACGTTACGACCTTTAGGGCCTAAGGTTACTTTAACTGCGTTGGCTAGGATGTTAACGCCTGCAAGCATTTTTACGCGTGCGTCGTTACCAAATAAGACTTCTTTTGCTGCCATTTTTTGATGTTCCTTTAAATTTAATGATTAATTGGAAAGTCGATTGATGCGAGAGGCTTAGCCTACTACTGCCATCAGGTCAGCTTCTGACAGGATTAACACTTCTTCACCGTCAATTTTTTCTTTCTTCACGCCATAACCTTCATTGAAGATCACTACGTCGCCCACTTTAACGTCAAGTGGTGTAACTGTGCCATTTTCTGAGATACGACCGTTGCCTACTGCAAGGATTTTACCGCGAGTTGATTTCTCTGCTGCGCTGCCTGTAAGCACGATACCGCCTGCAGATTTTGATTCAACTTCTAAACGTTTAACGATAACGCGGTCATGTAATGGACGAATATTCATCTATGAACTCTCCTAATGATTTGATGCCCAAAAAGCGAGGCTATTGACTAACAAATAAGGGTTTCCCCCTTAATGCATGTGATATGGGGGTGACTGGTCACAGATCCAAGGGGAATTTTAAAAAATATTACACTTTTTTTAAGTCTGATTTATTAAAGCAATCCTAATCCTGTTAGAATTCGGCTCCTTAGAAACACCAAACGTTTGAGAATAGATGAAAGACAGACACGGGTTGCTCAGTGCACCTATTGGTCGTGTATTATTTAATATGACCTTACCTAACCTGATTGGGATTATGACCATTCTGGGTGGCAGTCTGGTAGACATCTTTTTTATCAGTCAGTTGGGGACTGAAGCCTTAGCTGCGGTGAGCTTTACCTTCCCTGTTACCTTGGTTATTTCAAGCATCGGCATTGGTATTGGTGCGGGAGTGTCAACCAATCTTGGGCGTTTGATTGGATCTGGCCATGCGCCCGAATCAAGAGTGTTTTTATTTGATGCCTTGTGCATGACTTTGGTTATTATTTGGGGCTTGTCGATACTCGGCTGTGTGTTTATTGATCCTATTTTTAGCTTGCTGGGTGCTAATAGTGCCAGTTTGCCATTAATTAATGATTACATGTGGTACTGGTATTTAGGCGCTCCGGCCTTGGTGGTATTAATGGTGGGTAATCAAGCATTACGCGCCACGGGTGACACCCACTCACCGGCTAAAATTATGATGTTAGCCGCGATTGTAAACTTGATCCTCGACCCGTTACTTATCTTCGGCATTGGCCCTTTTCCCCGTTTAGAAATTCAAGGCGCGGCTATTGCGACCACACTCTCTTGGGTGGTCGCAATGTCATTAGCGGGCCACTTGATAATTGTGAAACGTAAACTGGTTCAGTTTGCTGAGTTTGATGTGGGTCGGTTAATTTTACATTGGAAAGTGTTATCCCATATCGCTCGCCCAGCCGCGTTAATGAATGTGATTAACCCTATTGCCAACGGCATTATAATGGCGATGTTGGCACGGATTGATCATGCTGGTGTGGCGGCCTTTGGTGCCGGTATTAGGCTTGAGTCGGTGTTGTTGATTGTGGTGATGGCGCTGTCGTCGAGTTTAATGCCGTTTATTGCCCAAAATTTGGGTGCTGGCCAACCTGATCGCGCCAAAAATGCCTTATTAATGTCGTTGCGATTTGCTTTCGTATTTCAAACAATCTTGTTTATTCCGCTGTATTTTTATGCGGAACCTATCGCAAGATTGTTTACTCACGACCCACTGGTTATAGAGTGGCTGAGTTTTTATATTATGGTATTGCCTGCCTCTTATGGGCCACTTGCCATTGTTATTATGGTTGCCACTAGCTTAAACGCTTACCATAGGCCGTTGAGTTCACTGGTGATTAACTTGTGCCGCTTAATGTTATTAATGCTACCGCTAGCGGCCCTAGGCTCGTATGTTGGCGGAGTGAAAGGGATTTTATTGGCGTTACCCATTGCGAATACATTGATGGGGATAGCTTGCTATTACCTTGCGACGCAAATTAGCGAACCAAAAGAGATCAAGCATACTGTGCCTTGTTCAGATAACTCAATAGCCACTGACGCCAACCAAGATGAACCAGCCGACAAAAATAAACCAACCTCTCGCCTTGGTGAATATTAAACTGTGTTAATAATGGCTGCCACACTTGCTATTTAATCTGTGTCGGTGGATTAATAACACTATATTACTGGTAAAAAATCTTGGTCTAACATGAAAAAATCCATTTACGCCGCCATGCTTTCTGGCATTGTTTGCCCTGGCAGTGGCCAGATTTGGCTGGGTAAAAAGCTACTCGGCTGGGGATTTATCAGTGTCAGTGTGGTGTGTATTTTGGTGATAATGGATCAAATTATTAGCCGCGCACAAGTGATTGCTGAGCAGATTTTAGCGGGCGATATCGGCAACGATTTAACTTCCATTTATGCTGCGGTATCCAACGTAGCCCTCGACGCCAGTAACTCAACCATGCCAGCACTCACTTGGATATTTATAGTCAACTGGGGATTAAGTGTCGCCAGTGCATTTTGGTTTGGTGCTCAGCAAGATAAGCAACTCCAGCTGCAAGCCGATTCCAAGACATAGACATAAACAAAAACAGCCGAGCAATGCATCTGCATCAGTCGACTGTTTATGTTGTCTTTTTTCAAGCGCTAAACGCGCAACTTAAAAATACCTGCTCTACACGTCACGCCAAATCAAACTTGGTATTATTTAAGATGGATTGTATTAACATTGTGCGTATTAAGATGGTTTGTTGTCATCTTTAGGCTTAATGGGCTCGACATCTATAATATCGTCACGATTGTCGTCATGGCGCTTATCTTTAATGTCATCATCACGGTCATTGTTAATGTCTTCATCAAGATCAACAACCTCAATTTGATGACTACGTGGGTGATCATTTTTATGTTCAAAATCACCGTCGAAAGTGTTGCCCTGTTGATCAAATGGCTTTTGCCCTGCAAATGGGCCTGATTGACCAAAAGGACTTTGTCCGCCGCCAAAACCAGGGGGAATACCACCATTAGCAACTACACGAAGTTGCATGCGTTTATATAAAAACGCCGCGATAGGAGCACGGGTAAATGGGGTTAATAAAATTAAGCCAATAAAGTCGGTAACAAAACCAGGAATAAGCAATAACACCCCAGCGGCAGCCAACATCATACCTTCAACAATTTCTTGACCTGGTGCTTCACCTCGGGCTAATTTTTGCTGCACGCTCATTAAGGTACTAAGGCCTTGGCTACGCACCAATGACACTCCAACAACCGCGGTAAATAACACTAGCGCGACAGTGGTCCATGAACCAATTGAGCTGGCAACTTCAATGAGTACATTGAGTTCAATAACCGGTATTAAAACAAATATTAACAATAAAATAAAAAACATATTGGCCTCTAAGGATCGCTTTTTGATAGAGTGACGACTTATAAGATAACAGAGTGGCGACCTGTAAAATAACTGTTGCCGATGAAACTTAAATGGGGGTGAACGGGTCTCTTTTCAAGACGCGTCACGAATATCACCTCAGTTTAATGAAAATGCGTTTAAAAAAGCGTACTGTGATGACTTTGCGCATGATAACAGCATTAACTTAAGTAAACTTTAAGACAACTTATGTATAAACCGGAACAGCTACTTATTTTAACCACTTGCCCTGATGCTGATATTGCTTCACGTATTGCGACGGCATTAGTAGAGGCTAAGTTGGCGGCCTGTGTACAAATAGGCCAAGCCGTTGAGTCAGTTTATCATTGGGACAATAATATTTGTCAGTCAAGCGAAGTGCCGATGCAGATAAAATGCATGGCAACTGAGTACCATGCAATTGAACAACTCGTGATCACAATGCATCCTTATGACGTACCAGAATTCATTGCCACTCCGATTATCGGTGGTTTTGGCCCTTATTTACAATGGATAAAAGACAACTCACCATCATGAAAAAACTCGTCGCCATATGCCTGACATCATTGTTAATGATGTCATCAATGATACTCGCACCAGCAGCACACAGTGCTAACGTGTTGAGCAATAAATTCAGCTTTTTAAGCAGCGAACCTGAGCTAATGAAGGTTAACGATGCTTTTGTGTTTGATTACCAACAACAAGGTAATCAGCTCAAAATCAATTTTGTCATTGCTGAGGGCTATTATTTATATCGCGACAAGCTGCAGTTTTCTGTCGACGGTGCGGTGATTGGTGATATTGAATTACCTCATGGTAAAAACCATCATGACGAATACTTTGGCGACCAAGAGGTGTTTTACTCGTTTGTAGAAATCCCAATAGCATTTAAAGAAGCCCAAGCTGATGCGGTATTTCATGTCACCTTTATGGGTTGTGCTGAAGGCACCTTGTGTTACCCACCCACCAAGCACGATGTAACGTTGACAGCGATTGAAGCGAATGACGGCACCTTAAGCAGTAAAAAAGTGATTGGTGCACCTGATGAAGCGCAAGCGTCAACAACGGCAACTGATGCGCCTGCCGCTCCGATTACCCAGCAAGATACCTTAAACCAAATGCTGCAAAACGATAGCCTATTATGGACCTTAGTGATTTTCTTTGGTTTAGGTATTGGCTTAGCATTAACGCCGTGTGTGTTTCCGATGTACCCAATTTTGTCGGGCATTATTGTTGGCCAAGGTAAGAAGTTGTCTACCGGCAAAGCCTTCACCCTATCAATGGCCTACGTGCAAGGCATGGCGATTACCTATTCCTTATTAGGATTAGTGGTTGCCTCTGCCGGGCTTAAGTTTCAAGCGGCCTTACAACACCCAGCTATTTTGATTTTCTTGGCGGTGATGTTTGTCCTGCTGAGTTTATCGATGTTTGGCATGTACGATTTAAAACTGCCATCGAAGTGGCAAGAAAAAATGAACTCGATGTCTAACAACCAAAAAGGTGGCAACCTTATTGGTGTGTTTATGATGGGGGTGATTTCAGGTTTAGTCGCTTCGCCTTGTACCACGGCGCCATTATCTGGCGTGCTGATTTACGTGGCGCAGTCTGGCGAC
This sequence comes from Shewanella sp. SG41-4, assembly GCF_014164505.1. Classification (GTDB taxonomy): domain Bacteria; phylum Pseudomonadota; class Gammaproteobacteria; order Enterobacterales; family Shewanellaceae; genus Shewanella. The sequence goes on from NZ_JACJFI010000140.1 coordinate 9,608, forward strand.
TTACTGCAAGGCTTTTTAGCACTGTATGTACTTAGCATGGGCATGGGTTTACCGTTATTAGTGATTGGTACTTCTGGTGGTAAAATCTTACCGCGTGCAGGAGCGTGGATGGACATTATTAAAACCATCTTTGGCTTCTTGCTGATTTCAGTCTCTATTGTGATGATTGGTCGTATTTGGCCAGGTTTAGTGTCAGATTTACTGTGGTCATTATGGGCAATATGCTTAGTCGGCTACTTAATGCATCAAAACAAGTTGTCAGAATTTAACTGGAAGCAAAGTGCTCGTGGAGTATTTTTATTACTGGCTTTACTGGCAAGCTTTTCGTATGGCTTCCAAGCAATCATGACAGGTTTTGGTCATAAAACCCCAGATATTACTCAAGCGGGTGTTGAAGGCAAAACCCAAAATCAAGAGAATCATTTTATCCGCATTAAGTCACTTGAAGACTTAGAAGTTGAATTGGATAAAGCCAGCATTAGCGGTAAAACGGTAATGTTAGATTTATACGCCGACTGGTGTGTGGCCTGTAAAGAATTTGAAGCCATTACCTTTAAAAATAAAGATGTCGCCATGCGCATGAGCCAAATGGTGTTATTGCAAGCTGACGTAACGGCCAGCGATGACATTGATATCACCCTTTTAGAACATTATGGTGTGTTAGGTTTACCGACCTTGTTAATGTTTAATAGCGACGGTGAGCAGCGTGAAGACTTACGTGTTACCGGCTTTATGGGACCAAAAGACTTTGCGGCCCACTTAGATATACTGCTAACAAAATAAGCGAGTAAACGAATATTGCGCATTGAGTTAACGCGCAGATCTAGTCCGATAATGTAGTGTACTGAGTGAGCACATTACGTTAATGCACAAAGTGAGAGGGTGGATCTAATTTTCCTCATTAATAATCTCATGTTGTGCTGTAAATCGTAAAACTAGTTGAGAAAACCATTCGGTAATACACTATATAAAACAGTATCTTTAGCCACTAAAGATGCTGTTTTTTGCTTTTAGGGTATTAAAGTCATCGAAAGTTAACTTTTTTCTTATACAATATGGTTTTATATTCTTCATCTAAGGAGTTTTATGGAACCCGCTATTCTGAT
>NZ_JACJFI010000141.1 GCF_014164505.1 Shewanella sp. SG41-4
ACACAAGGCTATAGCTGCCTGTGCGCCGGTAACAGAAGCCCCCATGGTATGTGAGATGGTATTTAGCGTTAGGATAGAAACTAAAGAAGAGTCAATGTTTTGCTTTTGCTTATCGAGCAGCGCGACAATAAGAGGGTTAGTTTCTTTAAGCGTTGCGATATATCTTGGAGTAACAGATAAGAGAACGGCTTCAAAAATACTGCACAAAAAGGAAATCAAAATAGCAAAAGAAACAATTAGTAAAAGGGTTAACATAGTGTGGGTAAAAACTTCCTCGTAGAAGGCCATATAGCCTGCAGTAATACTAACATATCACTAGATGCAGATATACTGGCTAAAACGTGATGCTAACTGTATAATTCGCCGCCCTGTTACAGGTTTTGGTGTTTTGAGGTTAGGCGAATGAGTGTAAAGAAAATCAATTTATTAGATCTTGATCGTAAAGGACTACGGGCGATGTTCAGTGAAATGGGCGAAAAACCGTTTCGTGCCGATCAGTTAATGAAGTGGGTTTATCACTTTGGTGTTACTGACTTTGAAGAAATGAACAACATAAACAAAGTGTTGCGTACCAAGCTTGCAGCAAAATGTGAAATTGTTGCGCCTGAAATTGCGAGTTTTCAAAAGTCGAATGATGGCACTATTAAATTTGCTATCAATGTTGGCCAAGGCCAAGAAGTTGAAACCGTATACATTCCAGAAGAAGACCGTGCGACCTTGTGTGTGTCATCACAAGTCGGCTGTGCTTTAGAATGTACTTTCTGCTCAACGGGCCAACAAGGTTTTAACCGTAATTTGACAGTATCTGAAATTATTGGCCAGGTCTGGCGTGTATCGCAATTTTTAGGTTTCCACAAAGACACTGGCGATCGACCAATTTCTAACGTAGTGATGATGGGTATGGGTGAGCCTTTGCTTAACCTTGCTAACGTGATCCCTGCGATGGATATTATGCTTGACGATTTTGGTTTTAGTTTATCTAAACGTCGAGTGACGTTATCAACCTCTGGTGTAGTACCGGCACTTGATAAATTAGGTGACGCCATTGATGTCGCATTAGCGGTAAGTATTCATGCACCTAATGATGAACTGCGCGATGTGTTGGTTCCAGTTAATAAAAAATATCCATTACAAGAATTTTTAGCGGGTATTCGTCGTTATTTAGAAAAGTCTAATGCAAATCGTGGCCGTGTAACGGTAGAATATGTCATGCTTGATCATATTAATGACAGCACAGACCAAGCGCACGAACTCGCGATATTAATGAAAGATACTCCATGTAAGATTAACTTAATTCCGTTTAACCCGTATCCTGGTTCGCCTTACGGTCGCTCATCTAATTCACGTATAGATCGTTTTTCTAAAGTGTTGATGGAACATGGCCTAACAGTGATAGTGCGTAAAACCCGTGGTGATGATATTGACGCTGCTTGTGGTCAATTAGCGGGTGATATCCGTGATAGAACAAAACGTTTAGCAAAAAAACAAATGCAACAGAATCAGATTTCAGTCACAATGGAATAACTCGTTGTTTGCATAGATAATAGGCTCATAAATGAAGCACGGAATGCAAAAGATTGGTCTGATCACTTTAGTCGCCTTATCTGTCACTGCTTGTGTGACTGAGCGTACTTACACTGGTACCGATACCCCTGTAGCTGAACGAAAGTTTAATGAGCAGGGGGCTGCTAGGGAGCGTATGCAGCTTGGGCTAACATATCTAAATCGTGGTAATAGTGAACAAGCAAAGTATAATTTAAATAAAGCTGTTGAATATGCGCCAAATCTCAGTGAAGTTCATATGGCAATGGCTTATTATTATCAAACTGTTGGTGATTTAGAGCGAACAGAAGAGTCATACAACAAAGCCATTAGCTTAAATGATGTAACAGGTGATGCGCGGAATAATTTTGGTGTGTTTTTGTGTCAGCAAAGCAAGTTTGTCGAATCTGAAAAAATGTTTCTTGCTGCAATTGAGACACCTAAATATACCCGAACAGCATCAAGCTATGAAAACCTAGGCGTATGCAGTCGCAAAGCAGGTAATAAAGAAAAAGCGCGACAGTATTTTAATATGGCGTTAAAGTATGATCAGAGACGAAAAGTAACGTTATTGGAGTTAACCGAGTTAGCCATGGAAGACGCTGACTACGGCAATGCGCGCGATCAACTCGCAAGATACCATCGAGTTGCTAGCGAATCAGCAGAAAGTTTAGCCTTAGGGATTACTATTGAGCGGGCGGCTAACAATTTAGAGGCCGTAAAACGATTTGGCATTTTATTAATTGCGAAGTTTCCTGCATCTCCACAAGCCAAAAATTATAGAGCTAACTTGAATTAATGACTAAAGAATTCGAAGTAGAACAAGACGCTGAAAAAGCGTCATTGTTAAAGGATGTTGTAACTGCTGGTGCCATTTTAAAAGCGGCTCGCGAAGCAAAAGGGATCTCAATTGAGACCGTTGCAACCCAACTGCATTTACGCCCAAAGATTATTAATGATCTTGAAAATGACATTTTTGTTAATATCGCTTCTACCACTTATGTTAGAGGTTATATTAAAAACTATGCCCGTGTTGTTAATGCTGATATTAACCAAATTCAACAATGTTTAAGTCACCAGTTGCCCGAAATCGTTGCACCGGCAATGCAAAGCTTTTCACGTAAAACGACTCATCAAGCTCGTAATAGTCGCCTAAACTTAGTGACTTACCTTATAGTTGCGATATTGATTGCCATGTTAGTGTTGTGGTGGGTACAAAAATCATCGCTACTAACCAATGTGGATTTCTCGCAGCCAACCGTCGAAGAAATCGCTGCTGAAAGCAATATGCCAGCACCGCAACAGATTATTAGAAGCGAATTAGCCCAACCTAGTGGCAATGAGCTCGGTAACGAAGCTCATGACAGTGTTGCTGATGTGGCTAACAAGGAAGCAATTGAAGCTGAAGATAAACTGATTCAAAATGCCCAAGATGCAGCCAGTAATTTACAGCAATTACCGGCAAGTGGCAGTGTTGAAAGTACAAATACTGACTCTTCATCAACAGCAGACTCTTCATCAACAGCAAACACCAGTTTAGCAGGTGCCGAGAGCGTGTTAACTATTGAGCTCACCGGTGATTGTTGGGTTAACGTGACCGATGCTAATGGCAAAGTGATGGTTGATGGCGTGAAAAATTCGGCGCAACGAATTGAAGTTCGTGGAATAAAACCTTTTAAAGTGATTTTGGGTGCGCCTCAAGTAGCCAGCGTCAGCCTCGATGGTAATAATGTCAGTTTAGCTGAGTTTGCCAACGGTCGAGTTGCAAGATTAACCCTGCCTAAAGCGTCATAATGCTTTAGCAACAGCAGTAGAGCATATTTGCATGTATAACGAATCCCCAATTATTCGCAGACCATCTACACGTATCTATGTGGGCAATGTCCCTATTGGTGATGGTGCACCGATTGCTGTTCAATCGATGACGAATACTAAAACTACCGATGTTGCGGCTACCGTGGCGCAAATTCTAGCATTAGAAAAAGTGGGTGCTGATATTGTACGTATTTCAGTGCCGACGATGGATGATGCCGAAGCCTTTAAAATTATCAAACAGTCAGTGAATATTCCGTTAATAGCCGATATTCATTTCGATTATCGTATCGCGCTTAAAGTGGCCGAATACGGTGCAGATTGCCTGCGTATTAACCCAGGTAATATTGGTAATGAAGAACGCATTCGCAGTGTGGTTGAGTGTGCACGCGATAAAAACATTCCCATCCGTATAGGAGTGAATGGCGGCTCACTTGAAAAAGACTTAATGGACAAATATCGTGAGCCAACGCCTGAAGCATTATTTGAATCAGCGATGCGTCATGTGGATATTTTGGACCGTTTGAACTTTGATCAATTTAAAGTCAGCGTTAAAGCGTCAGATGTATTCCTAGCAGTTGCATCATATCGTTTACTTGCAAAGCAAATTCGTCAACCGTTACATTTAGGTATTACCGAAGCCGGCGGGATGCGCGCAGGTTCAGTCAAGTCCGCTGTTGGTTTAGGTATGTTATTAGCTGAAGGCATTGGTGATACTTTACGTATTTCGTTAGCGGCCGATCCAGTTGAAGAAATTAAAGTTGGCTTTGATATTTTAAAGTCGCTACGTATTCGCAGTCGCGGCATTAACTTTATTGCCTGTCCTTCTTGTTCGCGCCAAGAGTTTGATGTGATTAGTACCGTCAATGAACTTGAACGTCGTCTTGAAGACATTACTACCGCAATGGATGTGTCTATTATTGGTTGCGTAGTCAACGGCCCAGGTGAAGCGTTAGTGTCGGATATCGGCTTAACAGGCGGCCATGCTAAGAGCGGTTATTATGATGACGGAGTGCGTCAGAAAGAGCGCTTTGACAATAAAAATATTGTCGATGGCTTAGAAGCAAAGATCCGTGCTAAAGCCAGCATGATGGCCAACCGCATCGCTATCACCGACAAAACTGAATAATCATTAACCCCCTGTGCATGACAATCTAAACATTGTCGATGTTGAGGGTATATTTACATTTTATTAGCGCAAGCTAAATCAAGAATTGGACACGTTAACAGTGGCAAAGCAAATCCAAGCTATTCGCGGAATGAACGATATTCTGCCTACGCAAAGTCCTTTATGGCAAAAAGTCGAAGCAGTATTGCGTTCATCCGTTAGTGCATTTGGTTATAGCGAAATTCGCACTCCTATCGTAGAAAGTACTGACCTTTTCAAGCGCTCTATTGGTGAAGTGACCGATATTGTTGAAAAGGAAATGTACACTTTTGAAGACCGAAACAGTGACAGCTTAACCTTACGCCCTGAAGGCACCGCTTCAACCGTTCGTGCTGGTAATGAACATGGTCTGCTGTATAACCAAGAACAACGTTTGTGGTATATGGGCCCCATGTTTCGTCATGAGCGCCCGCAAAAAGGCCGTTACCGTCAATTCCACCAGTTTGGTGTTGAAGTTTATGGTATTGGTAGCGCCGATATTGATGCTGAAGTATTAATGTTATCTGCCCGTTTATGGGATTTGCTTGGCATAAAAGAACATGTAGCACTAGAACTTAATACCCTAGGTGATCCGGCTGAGCGTGCCGCTTACCGTGATGCCTTAATCGCATTTTTAGAGCAACACAAAGACAAGTTAGATGAAGATAGTCAACGTCGCATGTATTCTAATCCATTGCGAGTGTTAGACAGTAAAGATCAACAAGTGCAGGCCATTTTAGGTGATGCACCTGCATTGATGGATTACCTTGGTGAAGACTCTAAGACACATTTTTCAACTTTGTGTGAACTCTTAGACGCTGTTGGTATCCAATACACCATCAATCCGCGTTTAGTCCGTGGTTTAGATTACTATAACCGCACTGTATTTGAATGGGTGACCACTAGTTTGGGCTCTCAAGGTACAGTATTGGCGGGTGGACGCTACGATGGTTTAGTCGGTCAACTTGGTGGTAAAGACACACCTGCGGTTGGCTTTGCTATGGGACTTGAGCGTATTGTGCTTTTGCTTGAAACGCTTGAGTTAACCAGTGATATAGCCCCAGAAGTAGACGTTTATGTCACAGCAATGGGTGAAAATTGCGTCGTTGAAGCGATTAAAGTGGCTCAGGAGTTGCGTCAGCAGTTGCCAACGCTTAAAGTCATGAGCCATTGCGGTGGTGGTAACTTTAAAAAGCAAATGAAACGCGCCGATAAAAGCGGTGCTCAGTTTGCGTTGATTATTGGTGAAAACGAAATAACCAATAATCAAGTCGCTATTAAGCCGTTAAGAACAAACAATGAACAACAATTGGTTACGCGTAGTGAACTCGTAGCTAAAATTGCAGAACTGATTTAAGAACTGATTCAAAAGGGGAAGTGCAAGTGGAAATTTATAGCACAGAAGAACAACAAGTAGATGCTATCAAGCAGTTCTGGAAAGATTATGGTACCTCGATTGTCGTTGGTGCCGTAGTAGGCCTTGGTGGTCTATATGGTTGGAATACTTATTCTGACATGAAAGTGACTGCGGCTGAAGAAGCTTCAGAGTCGTTTCAGTCTATCGTGACACAGTCGGCTAACCCAGCTGCGTTATTGGTTCAGGCAGAAAGCTTTACATCAGAACATGATCAGCAAGGTTATCAAGCGTTACTAGAATTAATGGTGGCAAAATCCGCTGTTGAAGCCGGTGATTTAGCCAAAGCAGAAGCGTCATTTACTAAAGTAATTGCAGCGCAACCTGGTTCTGGTTTAGGCATGGTGGCGATGATTCGTTTAGCGCGTATTCAAGCTGAGCAAGACAATTTAGGCATGGCCTTAGCCACGTTAGACCAAGTGACTGATAAAGCATTTGCGTCACAACGTGAAGAATTGAAAGGCGACTTTTTAGTGCGTCAAGGTGATTTGGATAATGCCAAATCAGCTTATCAAGCAGCAGTGGACAATGGTGGTGCGTTAGCCAGTCCAGCGCTGACCATGAAATTAGACAATCTAAACAAGGCATAAGGAATTTAGCCGATGAAGTCGTGGTGTAAAAATCTACTTGCCGTTGGGTTAAGTGTTGCTCTTATGTCTGCTTGTTCTTCAAGTGATGTTGAAGAAGAGCCAGTGAGTGAATTAGTTGATATACAAGCAACCGTATTTCCTGAGATTACTTGGGATACCAGTGTTGGTGACGGTGTAGGGGATTATTACTCGCAACTTCGTCCTACCGTTCGTTACGGCAAAGTGTTTGTAGCCGATCGTAGCGGTATTGTGGTTGCCTTTGATGAAACAACCGGTGATGAGCTTTGGAAAAAAGACTTCAATGATGTCTTTGAAGAGAAGCTTGAAACTAAAACCAAAGGGCTCCGTTTAGCCGCAGGTGTTACCGCTGCTCGTAATAAAGTGTTTGTTGGTGGCGAAACCGGTTTATTGGTTGCGCTTGACGAAGCAACGGGTGACGTTGTGTGGTCAGCTCAAGCAAATGGCGAGTTATTATCAGCTCCTACAGTGGCAGAAGATGTTGTTGCGGTGAATACCAGTAAAGGCGCATTTGAAGCATTTGATATCGATAACGGCACAAAGTTATGGACCTATGAAATGCAATTGCCAAATCTTACCTTAAGGGGTACAGGTTCTGCTGCATATGAAGCGGGCGGTTTCTTTTTAGGTACCGCAGACGGTAAAGTTGCTGTTGTCGTTAAAAGTAATGGGCAAGCTGCTTGGGAACAAGCCATTTTTAGTCCAACCGGTGCAAATGAGTTTACTCGGATGGCCGACATTGATATGACCCCATTAGTACTGGGCGAAAATCTGTATGTTGCTAGTTACAATGGTAACTTAGTCTCTATGGAACTTCGTAGTGGTCGCATAATTTGGTCGCGTAAATACTCAAGCTTTAATGATTTAGCTACTGCAGGTATCAGCTTGTATTTAGTTGATGATCATAGCCGTATTTACTCTATTGATCGCCGTAATGGTTTAGAGTTATGGAGCAATTCAGTTCTTAAAAACCGTGAGCTAACAGCGCCAGCAGTGATTGAAAATTATATTGTTGTCGGTGACTTTGAAGGCTACTTGCATTTTATTGACCGTAATAGCGGCGATATAGTTGGCCGAGTTCAAGTTGATAGTAATGGATTATATGCCCAACCATTGGTGGTGGGTGACAAAATCTATGTTCAAGGCCGTAGCGGCAAAGTCGCGATTGTTACTTTGAACAAAGAAGAGCAAATGAATGTTGAGGAAGATACTGAAACTGATGCGGAATAAGTCATAGCACTATTTTTGCGTTAATTAAGGTATAATGTCCTTACTAGAGCCCCTGGAAGCGTTCCGGGGGCTTTTTATTGAAAAGTTTTTTAGAGGCAAAATCATGATCCCTGTTGTGGCCCTTGTAGGGCGACCGAATGTCGGCAAATCGACATTATTTAATCGTCTTACTCGTACTCGTGATGCGTTAGTCGCTGATTTCCCAGGTTTAACACGTGACCGTAAATACGGCCGCGCATTTTTAGCTGGCTACGAGTTTATTGTTGTTGATACTGGCGGTATTGATGGCAGTGAAGAGGGTATCGAAACCAAAATGGCTGAACAGTCATTGGCCGCGATTGAAGAAGCTGATGTCGTATTATTTATGACAGATGCTCGTGCCGGTATGACTGCTGCCGATTTAGCGATTGCTCAGCATTTACGTAGCCGTGATAAAGTCACGTTTGTGGTTGCTAACAAAGTCGACGGTATTGATGCTGATTCAGCTTGTGCCGAATTTTGGTCACTAGGTCTAGGTGAAGTCTATCAAATGGCTGCCGCGCAAGGCCGTGGTGTGACCAACATGATTGACTACGCACTAACGCCTTATGCCGAAGCTATGGGTATTGTTCGCGAACTCGACGAAGAAGGCGAGCAGGTTGAGCGTGAATACACTGAAGAAGAAGCTGAAGCGGAACAAGAACGTCTACAAAACTTACCGATTAAGCTCGCCATTATTGGTAAGCCTAACGTGGGTAAGTCAACACTGATTAACCGTATTCTCGGCGAAGAACGTGTCGTCGTTTATGACGAACCAGGTACCACCCGTGACAGTATTTATATTCCAATGTCGCGTGAAGGTAGAGAGTACGTATTAATCGATACTGCCGGTGTTCGTCGTCGCAGCAAAGTAAACGAAGTTATCGAGAAATTCTCGGTAATTAAAACCTTGAAAGCGGTTGAAGATGCTAACGTAGTATTATTGGTCATCGATGCTCGTGAAGGTATTGCAGAGCAAGATCTTGGTTTATTAGGTTTTACCTTAAACGCAGGTCGTGCATTGGTGATTGCGATTAACAAGTGGGACGGTATTGATCAAAAAGTCAAAGACCGTGTTAAAAGCGAACTTGATCGCCGTTTAGGCTTTATCGATTTTGCTCGTATTCACTTTATTTCGGCATTACATGGCACTGGCGTTGGTCATTTATATGAGTCAATTGAAGAAGCCTACGACAGTGCGACACGTCGCGTAAGTACATCAATGCTAACGCGCGTTATGCAAATGTCGCAAGATGATCACCAACCACCATTGGTGAATGGTCGTCGTGTGAAGCTTAAATATGCTCACGCTGGCGGTTATAATCCACCAATCGTGGTTATTCATGGTAACCAAGTTAAGAAACTACCTGATTCGTATAAGCGCTATATGATGAACTATTTCCGTCGTTCATTAAAAGTAGTCGGTACGCCAATTCAGTTACGTTTCCATGAAGGTGCTAACCCGTTTGAAGGTAGAACTGAGAAGTTGACCGTGGGTCAAGAGCGTCGTCGTAAGCGTGCAATGAGTCACATTCGCGATCGTACTAAGTAACCTCGTTGTTATTTAAGTTACTTATTACTCAAAAAGCCTGACTTGTTCAGGCTTTTTTGTAGGTGTTTACCGTCTATTAGAATTGGTATTAAAGATTGGGTGAACTAGGATGCAGCAAAAAATTATCGGTTATCATTTGGATAAAGAACAGCATTGGGTGGCAGAATTAGGCTGTGGTCACTTTCAGCATGTACGCCATAATCCGCCTTGGACTGTTCGCCTTTGGGTGACGACAATCGAAGGTCGGCAACAACAATTAGGCATGATCCTTAATTGTAAAAAATGCGATGTTGCAGCACCGCCAGATAGTCTCGATTAAATTGAGTTTGTCTATCTTAAGATTAAGACGTTAAATCACCAGTGGTTCGGCAAAACCATAAATATGCGGTGATGTAAGCACATATGACACTGTCCATTACCATTGACGGCCAAAATCCATCAACAAAAGGTTGATTGGCATTGCTTAATACTAGGCTAATAAAAAATAGCTTTTCAATTAGCGCAATACAAAACAGCGGTTTTATCCAAGTTGAACGAACCATCGCAATAAAAAAACTGCCCCCTACCATTAGCACCATAAATCCCCAATGCTGAATAAATATCGTGTCACTGGATTGATAGGTTAGTTGGTTAAGGTTTTCGACAGCCCACTGCGGGAATAAGGTATAAAGCCCGCCTAATGACGTGCCTACACCGGTAAGAAATAACGCCACTTGTCGATACTTGTATAAAAAATGAGTCATATGTGAGTCCGTTCAAAGTTATTTTATCGCCATAGTGTCATGTTTTAGATTATTTTTCGATTTTTGTTATCCATAAGTGATTGTTAAGATTCCTACGTGATAATGGCCTCATCATCGCAATCCTACCGAGGTTTTTATGCAAATACAGACAACTTATCCACTACTTCATCGTCTTATTCATTGGGGATTAGCATTGACCATGATGGTGATGTTATTAACCGTATTATTAAGGCTAGGGTGGATGGATAAAAACCATATGGCCGCCATAATTAATCAAGGCTTAGCGAAAATTGATGTCATTATTACCGATAAACAAGCAGTGAGTATTGCCAGAAGTATTCGTGGTGTCATGTTCCAATGGCATATTTATTTTGGTTATGCCGTGGGCGTATTTGTATTCGCTCGGTTTGTTTATATGGCTAAGTTTGGTCTGCATTATCCGTCGCCTTTTTCACGTCAAGCAACTACAAAGCAAAAGTTTCAGGCATGGGTGTATTGGGTATTTTATGCTGGCGTAGCGTTATCTGTAATAACAGGTTTGTTACTCAAGTTTGGTCCTGAAGCAATAGAACAACAGGCTGAAACCATCCATAAGTTGGCATTGTGGTATTTCATCCCTTTTA
>NZ_JACJFI010000142.1 GCF_014164505.1 Shewanella sp. SG41-4
CTAGCTCCTAGCTCCTAGCTCTGCAGGTCATTTAAGCTCATTGTTGGATCAAGATCCACCCAAAGGTTTTCACGAAGATTTCTCTAAGATTTTCTCTAAGATTTTTCGAAGACTTTTTTCGACGATAAGCAAACCGCTGCCTACCTACAAAGATCATACCTCTCACAATCTCAATACCTAACCCTTTAGCGCCATAATAGCAATAGAACGTTGATACACTTTCAATCAGCAAAAAAAGCTGCATATCAAGCACAACAAGCTTTACAAGCAATCTCTAAAACAGCATTTACCTAATTGTTAAAATGAGATTTACATCACGCTGAAAAATGTGATCTTGCACAACTATTAACCACTATACCCATTCTGAGGTATACCCATGTTATTAGTAAGGTCTAGACTCACTCTATCACGTCACCTCCAATGACTATCACGTACCAAGTACAACATTCTAAGAGTGAGGAACACCATGAGCATCAGTCGTCGCGAGTTTTTGAAAGCCAACGCCGCTGCCGCAGCAGCGTCGGCCGTGGGTATCGCTATCCCAATTAATATCGTTCAAGCTGCAGAAGGTAAAAGTGAAATCAAATGGGATAAAGCCCCATGTCGCTTTTGCGGTGTAGGTTGTAGCGTTCTAGTGGGTACTCGAAATGGTAAAATTGTTGCCACTCAAGGCGACCCAGAAAGCCCGGTTAACAAAGGCTTAAATTGTATTAAAGGGTATTTTTTATCCAAAATCATGTATGGCAAGGACCGATTAACCTCGCCATTACTCAGAATGAAAGATGGGAAGTATGATAAAGAGGGTGATTTCACCCCAGTTAGCTGGGATGTTGCCTTTGATACGATGGCCGAAAAATGGAAAGCCAGCATAGCCAAAAAAGGCCCAACCTCTGTAGGGATGTTTGGTTCTGGTCAGTGGACTATTTGGGAAGGCTACGCCGCATCTAAGCTTCATAAAGCGGGTTTCCTCACCAACAATATCGACCCTAATGCACGTCATTGTATGGCATCTGCTGTTGGTGGATTTATGCGTACCTTTGGGATTGATGAACCCATGGGTTGTTATGATGATTTAGAAGCTGCTGACCACTTTGTATTGTGGGGCGCCAACATGGCAGAAATGCATCCAATTTTGTGGGCACGCTTAACAGATCGTCGCTTAAGCCATAAAGATGCTCGCGTACACGTACTCTCTACCTATGAAAACCGCAGCTTTGACTTAGCAGACAATGCGATGGTGTTTAAGCCTCAAACAGACTTAGTCATCTTAAATTATATTGCCAACTACATTATTCAAAACAAAGCGGTAAACAAAGACTTTGTCAGCAAACACACTAAATTTGCTTTAGGTACCACAGACATTGGTTATGGTTTGCGCCCTGAACATCCATTGGAAAAGAAAGCTAAAAACCCAGGTAGCGGTGATGCCAAACCGATTAGCTTTGACGAGTATGCTAAATTCGTTAGCACTTACACTGTAGAATATGCAGCAAAAATGAGCGGCGTACCGGCTGAAAAACTTGAGATTATGGCAAAAGCTTATGCCGACCCTAACATCAAAGTGATGAGCTTATGGACCATGGGTATTAACCAGCATACTCGTGGTGTGTGGGCTAATAACATGCTCTACAACATCCACTTGCTCACCGGTAAAATAGCAACCCCAGGCAACAGCCCATTCTCATTAACCGGTCAACCATCTGCTTGTGGTACAGCCCGTGAAGTAGGCACATTCTCACATCGTTTACCTGCTGACATGGTGGTGAACAATGATAAACATCGTGAAATTACTGAAAAACTTTGGCAAGTCCCTGCCGGCACTATTCCAGCTAAACCGGGATACCATGCCGTGCTGCAAAGCCGTATGCTTAAAGATGGTAAATTAAACTGTTATTGGACTATGTGTACTAACAATATGCAGGCTGGTCCTAATATCAATGATGAAGTTTATCCCGGATTCCGTAATCCAGAAAACTTCATTGTGGTCTCAGATCCTTACCCTACTATCACAGCAATGGCCGCAGATTTAATTCTTCCAACCGCAATGTGGGTTGAAAAAGAAGGCTCTTATGGTAACGCGGAACGCCGTACCCATTTCTGGCATCAGCTAGTACCGACGCCAGAAGGGTCTAAGTCTGATTTATGGCAGCTGGTTGAGTTTTCTAAACGCTTTAAAGTCAGTGAAGTCTGGCCTGCTGAGCTAATCGCTAAACAACCTGAGCTAGCCGATAAAACGTTATATGAAGTGTTATTTGCTAACGGCGTAATCAATAAGTTCCCTACAAGCGATTGTAAAGGTGCTTATAACGATGAAAACGAACACTTTGGTTTTTACTTGCAGAAAGGTATTTTCGAAGAATATGCTCAATTTGGTCGTGGCCATGCGCACGATTTAGCAGACTTTGACACTTACCATCAAACGCGAGGATTACGCTGGCCTGTCGTTAATGGCAAAGAAACCACCCGCCGCTTTGTTGAAGGCAGCGACCCTTATGTCAAAGCAGGCGAAGGTTTCAATTTTTACGGTAAACCAGATGGTAAAGCCGTCATATTTGCACTGCCTTATGAGCCTGCTGCAGAAGAACCTAATGAAGAATTTGATCTATGGATGTCCACAGGACGAGTACTGGAACATTGGCACACAGGGTCAATGACAGCTCGCGTACCTGAATTGCATAAAGCGATGCCAAGTGCTCAAGTGTTTATGCACCCTGCTGACGCTAAAGCTCGTGGGTTAGCCCAAGGAGATGAAGTTACCGTGGCATCACCACGCGGAGAAATCAATACTCGAGTGGAAACCAAAGGCCGCAACAAGCCGCCTCGTGGAGTGGTATTTATGCCATTCTTCGACGCTAAGCAATTAGTGAACAAGCTGCTTTTAGATGCAACTGACCCATTATCAAAAGAAACTGATTTCAAAAAGTGTCCAGTGAAAATATTTAAAGCCTAATACCGCTTTTATATTAATTGCTGCAGCTGTCATAGGGTTATTACACCATGACAGCTGTGACACTCGATTTCTACATTCATTAGGATGTAACGGAGATGAAAATGAAAAAACTACTTAGCGTCGCGGCCATACTATTAAGCCTTAGCGCATATTCTGGACAACAAGCCGTAGCAGATAATACCCCTGTAAAAGTAGAGTCTCGTGTAGGTAACGTCGCCATTACCGACAACTTACCCGCTGATGCGATTGCCACTTATCCGACTAGAGGAAAAGCAATTGCACGCAGCTTTGCTGAACAACCGCCGTTGATCCCTCATAAAGATAGCTATAGCATCACCACAGACAAAAATGGCTGTCTAACATGTCATAGCTGGGATAAAACGAAAAGAATGAAAGCAACGCCAGTGGCGAAGTCACACGTAGTTGATGATAAGGGCACAGTAAATGGTATGAACTACTTCTGTGTGCAGTGTCATGTTGCCCAAGCGGATAATAAACAGGAGTTAGTGGAAAACACATTTACGACAAAGTAATTGGTGAAAATATAAATTCCCCCTATTCCTCAATTTGAGCAATGCCACTTCTATTGAAGTGGCATTTTTTTATGAGTATCCGTGTTAAAACGAAAACAGCCCTAACAACAAAAGAGCTAAAAACAAAACCCAGCCTAGGCTGGGTTTGTTGGTTGAGATGTTTGCTGTAAAGCCTGCGAACTGGGTTCAGCTGCTGTTTGTGATGTATTAGATGATTGTATCTCATGCTTCAGAGGCATCGCCGCTTGCCATAATGCACCGACCCATAAACTTGATGTTGATTTCATAACCATTGCTCCGTTTTTGTTAAGGAGTTCAAAGTAATCGTTTGGGGTTCATAGGTAAAATGAATAATTACCATAGAGTGGATTCCATTTAAGCATGAACATCCCAATCAAGACCTTACAGATCTTTCTCACCATAGTTGAAACTAAAAACTTTACCCGTGCGGCACAAAAATGTTTTATGACTCAACCGACATTGACAAAAACCATTCAGCGTTTAGAAGACAATATGGGTGAGCAATTGTTGATAAGGAATAATCAAACAGTAGAATTAACCCAAGCAGGACAATTGTTTGAACAAAGTGCGCGGGAGATTTTAGGTCATTGGCATCGACTACAAGAAGGGATTAACAATCTCAGTGGCTTAAAATCAGGACGATTACGACTTGGTGTGTGCCCTATGATGAGCAGCTTGATCACTCCTTTGCTGACTGATTATCGACAAAAATATCCCGGCATCGAATTACAGATGTACGAGTATGGCGGATTTGGTTGCGAACAAGCCCTATTGAGCAACAGTCTAGATATTGCCTTTACCGCACTACCAACAACCCATAAAACAGAGTTAGCAAGTCAACCTCTGACTAAATACCCCTTACTGGCTTGCTTACCAGAAGGACACCCACTTGCAGACAATGCTGATATACGCTGGCAAGACTTTGAATCTTATCCCTTCATTCTCTACAACGAAGATTTTTCATTAGCTAAGTTAATTAACTATTTAAGCCGTAAAGTTGGCGTACACCTCAACATAGCTTTTCGAACGGGTCAGTGGGATTTTTTAGCCGCAATGGTTGAAGCTAACTTAGGCGTCGCGATTTTACCCGACCCCATTTGCCAACGGCTAACCAATAGCAAACTGGTATTTAAACCGATGCAGCCGGCAATGACCTGGGATTTGGCATTAATATGGCGTGAGAATCTACCGTTAACCCCACCCGCTCAAGCACTATTAACGCTCAGCAGAAACAGTCATGAGTAATGCCAACCTTGTACCATAACCATTTTTATACTGTGGAATAGTATAAAAAAGGCATAAAAAAACCGCTGCCTAGGCAACGGTTTTTATCAGCAAATTGAAACTAGAATTACTTCTTAGCTTCAGCAGCCTTACGTTCTTTAACTTGAGCAACAACTTTCTCAGAAACGCTGTTTGGACAAGGGCTGTAATGAGCAAATTCCATAGAGAATTGACCACGGCCTGAAGTCATTGTACGTAGTGAACCGATATAACCGAACATTTCTGATAACGGTACATCTGCTTTAATACGAACACCTGTAACGCCAGCGTTTTGATCTTTGATCATACCGCGACGACGGTTAAGGTCACCAATTACGTCACCAACATTGTCATCTGGGCTGAATACATCAACTTTCATGATAGGCTCAAGAAGTTGTGCACCGGCTTTAGGCATAGATTGACGGAAAGCACCTTTAGCTGCGATTTCGAACGCGATAGCTGACGAGTCAACTGCGTGGAAAGCACCATCTTGAAGCACAAGTTCAACGTCTAACACAGGGAAACCTGCGATAGTACCTGTGTTCATCATGCTCTTGAAACCTTTCTCAACAGCAGGCCAGAATTCTTTAGGTACGTTACCACCAACCACTTTCGAAGTGAAAGTGAAACCAGTGTTTTGCTCGCCAGGACGGATAGTGTAGTCAATTTTACCAAACTGACCAGAACCACCAGACTGTTTCTTGTGCGTGTAGCTATCTTCAATTTCTTTAGTGATAGTTTCACGATAAGCAACTTGAGGCTCGCCTACAATTAGGTCAACGCCGTAAGTACGCTTAAGAATATCAACCTTAATGTCTAAGTGAAGTTCACCCATACCTTTAAGGATGGTTTCACCAGAATCAATGTCAGTCTCTACACGGAAAGATGGATCTTCAGCAATCATTTTACCGATAGCGATACCCATTTTCTCAGAACCGCCTTTATCTTTTGGCGTTACAGAGATAGAGATAACTGGCTCAGGGAATACCATGGCTTCTAGTGTACAAGGGTGCTTAGGATCACATAAAGTGTGACCAGTTTGCACGTTCTTCATACCAACGATAGCGATAATGTCACCAGCTTGTGCTGATTCAAGTTCGTTACGTTCGTTAGCTTGCATCTCAACCATACGGCCAATACGTTCTGTTTTACCAGTGAATGAGTTAAGGATGGTGTCACCCTTCTTCAAACGGCCTGAGTAGATACGTACGAAAGTTAACGCACCAAAACGGTCATCCATAATCTTGAACGCTAATGCTTTAAATGGTGCATCAACATCAACGATTGCGAATTCGCCATTTTCGTTACCTTCTTCGTCAGTTAGAGGTTGTGGATCAACTTCAACTGGATCAGGTAAATAATCAACAACGGCATCTAGCAATAACTGCATACCTTTGTTTTTGAATGCGCTACCACAATATGTTGGGAACACAGCCATTGTACGAGTACCGGCACGGATACAACGCTTAACGTCTTCAATAGATGGTTGAACACCGTCCATGTAAGCTTCTAATAAGGCATCGTCTTGCTCAAGAGCAGTTTCGATTAGCATTTCACGGTATTCTTCAACAAGATCAACCATGTCAGCTGGAACGTCTGTAATTTCGAAGTTTTCTGGTAAACCAGAATCATCCCAAATGTGTGCTTTGCGAGTTAATAGATCAACAACACCAATGAATTCGTCTTCAATACCGATTGGTAAAACCATTACCAATGGGTTAGCCGCTAATACGTCTTTAGTTTGCTTAACAACACGTAAGAAGTCAGCACCCATACGGTCTAACTTGTTTACGAAGATGATACGCGCAACTTCAGAATCGTTAGCATAACGCCAGTTTGTTTCTGACTGAGGCTCTACACCGCCTGAACCACAGAATACACCGATACCGCCGTCAAGCACTTTAAGCGAACGATAAACTTCAACTGTAAAGTCAACGTGGCCTGGGGTGTCAATAACGTTAAAACGGTGATCTTTCCAGAAACAGCTTACTGCTGCAGACTGAATGGTAATACCGCGCTCAGCTTCCTGTTCCATGAAGTCTGTGGTTGATTCACCATCATGTACTTCACCGATCTTATGGATCTTACCGGTTAGCTTAAGGATACGCTCGGTGGTCGTGGTTTTACCCGCGTCAACGTGAGCGAAGATACCAATGTTTCTGTATTTGGATAATTCGGTCATGATTCAACTTTAATGATTAGTTTAAGAAGTAGACGGAGCATGCGAAAAAGAACCGACACACCGCACATCAGGTTATTAAGGCGCATATTGTAAATTGGAACCTTGCTGGGCGCAAATAGCTGTTGCAATATTTATTTGTTTTTAGCATAAAAAAACTCAATTAATGCTGTAAATCATATATAAAACAATTGACTAAAAAATAGTAGATTATTTTTTAGTCTTTGGGTGAATTTCACCGAAAAATGTTAAATTTTAGATGAAATACGTAAATTTGCATTTTTAGGCCCTCATAATGTCGATAAACAACATCGCACCACAACAAATAAGTATTTATTCACACAAAGATCGAGTTTTGCGAAAGGAACAAACATCCAGCAACATGTGGTTTTTATCTACGCACTACAATATTGATTACGCCCAGACTGCTTAGTTTGTATATAACGCTGTATCAGCTCGTTCAACGCAAGCTTGAACCCGCTCATTATCACCCAGTAAGGCAAGCCCGAAACTACAGGTCCCGGTGATATTGTGATAAAAATGGAAATAACTCAGTTCATCTGTAATTCGCTGCCAAAGCTCAATGGCATCATGTAACTCTACATGCTGACAAACCACAACACCCCTTCTGTGCCTCGCAACAACATCAAGCTCCCTTACTGATGCTTGTAGCACTTGCGCAACTTGAACTCATATTTTGTCACCAATAGTATGTCCATGCCGGTCATTTATCGCTTTAAAGAAATCGATATCAATGATAATCGGTTAGTAATGCTAAATAATTAGATGAAATTCCAGTATGACGGCATTCAATAATGGCTTTATAAAGTAACCAATCGGGATCGACACAATAACAGATGATATTACGGTTTTTGAGTTGACGAAAGACGAGGTCTCGGCCACTGAAGCACTGGCATGCTTAGTGCTAATCAAATTAATGAGTACCAACAGGGTAAGTAACAATAGGTTTAAGTAACAATAGACTTAAGAACTTAAGCCGAGTTAATGTTCGCATCATTTTTAAAAGTTGTATGATCCAACAATATGGACCGAAAACTAGCTGAACCAAAAGTGAGTATGCTACGAGGTGTATTACAACAGACGAAAATATGACAAAAAAATACCCGCTTAAATAGCGGGTATTTTATTCAACAATTAATCTTAGGTTTTACGCTTCGATGGGCAATATTACAAACAGTAAGTCACCTTGTGAAACTTGCTGACCATTGCTATTAAGAATACGCTCAATACGATACTTTTGGTCTTCAGGATATAACACACCTGTTTGACGATTAAAGCCCGCTAACGTTAGTTGAGAGAACATCTTCATTGCTTCCATCAATGCTAATGTTTGTTCAACCGTGACGATGTCACCTTCTTTAACAAAGTCTGCTTCACCTGGTGCTGGAGAGGTATAGAAAATACCTGCGCCTTGAGCCAATACTTTCAACTCGTTGCTTTCGCCAACACGCAATGATTCAGTATCAACCTCAATCGCTTCTGCTGCAGCTTCCATTTCTGCAATCAGTGCTGGTATGTCTAGCTCAGCCATTAAACGTGGCAAATAGTTAGTGTCATACACCCCTTCGTTGAACGTTGGATCTTTAAGGATAAGCTTCAACAATGGAATGTTAGTCGCAATACCTTTAATCACTACGCTATCGAGGTACGCATACATTTTAGACACAACGTCGGCACGGTCAGTACCTCGTATAATGATCTGTGCGATCAAGCTGTCATAGTATGGCGATACTTCCTTACCCGCTGCTGCAATCGAAATAATTTCGACATCGTCACGCTGAGGCAATACACATTCAGTGATTTTACCAGGATTAGGAATAAGCTGAAGAATACCGTGGCTGTCAAGCGCCGCTTTTTCCGCAGTTACACGCACTTCCATGGCATAACCTTGGTCTACAGGCTGTAGATTTTCAATTGAACGGCCCGCAGCAATATCAAACTGCGCGCTAACAATATCAATACCAGATGTTGCTTCAGTCACCGGATGCTCTACTTGAAGACGAGTGTTCATCTCCATGAAGTACACTTCGTTAGCATCTAAGTTATAAATAAACTCAACGGTACCCGCACCCATGTAATCGGTCGCTTCACCTAACGCACGAGTGTATTCCATCACGCGCTGCTTAAGCTCTTCAGGCAACATAGTTGAACCAGACTCTTCAATCACTTTCTGGTTGTTACGTTGCACAGAACAGTCGCGAATACCCAATACTTTGGTATTACCAAATTTATCACGCAGTAACTGCACTTCAATATGACGCAATGATGTAACGTATTTCTCTAAATACAAATCACCATTACCGAACGCAGCGGCGGCTTCTGTCGCAGTTTTCTGGAAGAAACCAATCATGTCCTCAGGGCGTTTAACGACCTGAATACCTTTACCGCCACCACCTTGTACTGCTTTCAACAGCACAGGGTAACCAATTTCAGACGCTACGTTCACCGCTTGTTCTGCGTTAGTCAAAATGCCATGACTACCAGGAACAACGGGCACATTTTGCTTTTGAGAAGTATGGATAGCATTAGATTTGTTACCCATGGTCGTCATTGAATGCACGCTAGGACCAACAAAGTTGACTCCATTGTTAACACATAATGCCGCAAACTGTGGGCTTTCTGACAAGAAACCAATACCTGGGTGCAACGCATCAACGTTTTCATATTCAGCGACTTTCAATACTGAGTAAGCATTGAGGTAACTTTCATCTGAAGTATTACCACCAATACACACAAGCTTATCAGTATCTTTCAGCATATCTGCTGGAACAGATGTCATGTCTGGGTCTGAGGCCACCAACACCACATTAATGTTGTTGTCGTGTGCTTTACGAATCAGTTTAACTGCCGTACAACCACGAGCATGCACCAGCACTTTATTAATTGGCTTCATCAATGCACGAGGATCGTCCTGTACAATAACGTCTTCTAGCTCAATCACTTCAGGCACTAAAGTCGACAACGCTTTGCTAATCACTTCTTCAATCTTAATTGTCGGTAATGGCATCAGTGGATCAATACCCGACAACTGGGTGTCTAAGGTGTCGCTAAATGGATTATGAACTAACCCCGTCATTGCCCCTGGCACTTTAGATAAGTAGTTCGACAATGTGGCTGTAGATGGTAAGTACGCAGGTACGACCATTTGACCAGCAAACGGCATATTGGTGCCTGAAAGATAGTAAGTCTGCACTAAAGGATGGGTTACAAAACTGGCTTGAGCACCACCAGTACAGTCACCAAAACCAAACATGAGTACAGGCAATTCGTTATCACGAATAAAGCGTGTAATACGGTCGTTGACAACAGCCATTGAAAACAATGCTGCTGCGCCTTCTTTAGTTTGCATACCACCAGAGCTGATAAAACAAATAACCGGTAATTTACGCTTAGCACATTCAATTAATAGCGAACTGAATTTTTCAGCACTGGCCATATCAAATGCACCCG
This sequence comes from Shewanella sp. SG41-4, assembly GCF_014164505.1. Taxonomy (GTDB): domain Bacteria; phylum Pseudomonadota; class Gammaproteobacteria; order Enterobacterales; family Shewanellaceae; genus Shewanella. The sequence continues at coordinate 10,418 of NZ_JACJFI010000142.1, forward strand.
CTTGGAATGCCGTATTTGAAACCGCAACACCAACACGTAGCTTGCTACCGTTATTATTAAAGTCAGCCAGACCGGTAATCAAACCACAAGGGCGGATCTTTTTATCGATAGCATCTTCAATCGATAAACGGAAACCAGGGAAGTTAAGCATGTTAGCTGACATTTTGTCGGCATCAATTTCATCAAACTTGGTAAAGAACTGTTTGATAATATTTTCCC
>NZ_JACJFI010000143.1 GCF_014164505.1 Shewanella sp. SG41-4
CAAGGTGACAGGCATGCCAGCTTTGACTAAGTATTCTGGGCTGGCAAAGAAACACATATCTTCACTGATAACCGGTTTTGCCACCATGTCGAGCTCACTAAACGTTTCATTCACCATAAATGCGATATCAATATTATTTCGCACCATGTCTAAGGGCTCGGTACTGGTAATGATCTCAAGCGAAAACTTAGGATTTTCATCCATAAAGGCAAATATTTTACTCACGATATCCATTATCTGCGGGATAGGAAATATCAAAATCCGTAAGTGGCCGGTCAACTCTGCTTTGTTGTCGGTGATATCTGCAAGGGTTCGGTCTAAGTCAGCTAACATCACCAAGGTTTTTTCATAGAAATGACTGCCTGCAGAGGTCAGTGTTATTGCCCGGCTTTGACGATGAAACAACTTTAAATTTAATGACTCTTCCAACGATTGTAAGCGTCTGCTGACCGTCGATTTAGGCAAATTCAATAAGTTAGCCGCTTCAAGTATGCTGCCGGTTTCGACAATCCGGTGAAATAATGCAATGTCTTCAGTTTTCATATCGATTGCTCTGATAATGGTAAACAAGTCAAACTCAAATAATGGGATTGATGTTCCCAAATAAACCCATTTATTGCAACTATAATTCAGGGTATTGTTCGGCCCAATTGTGAATTAACTGTTGTCCCTGAAAAGGGAAATATTGTTGTCACCACGTCTTTTTAACGCTTAGTTCTCAAGGATCATAGTCGATGAAATATCACTCTACATTGCCGTTGGCATTGCTTATTTCTATTATTTTAGTCGGTTGTACGCCTGTTGAAAGTGCCGTGCAAGATGTGCTTGTACGGCCGGTAAAATTGTTTGAAGTGACACAGTCATCAGGTAATACCATTCGTCAGTTTCCAGCAAGGGTCGAAGCCAATAGCCGTGCAGAATTATCATTTAGGATTTCAGGCCAACTTGTCAAACTGGATCTTGTTGAAGGCCAACACGTTAAACAAGGCTTTTTACTGGCTCAATTAGATGATCGCGATGCGCGTAATAATTTAATGACTCGTGAGGCCGAGTATGACTTGTTGCTCGCAGACTTTAGCCGTAATCAAACTCTTTTAGAACGTAAATTGATTTCACAAGCCTTATTTGACAGCAGTAAAGCCCAACTTAAATCGGCAAAAGCAGCGTTAGCCGCTGCCAATGACCAAGTCAGTTATACCCGTTTAGAATCTCCATTTAGCGGCACCATTGCAAAACGTTTGGTGGATAACCATCAAATTGTTCAAGCAAACCAAGGTGTTATGACCCTGCAAAATAATCAGTTACTTGATGTCAGCATTCAAGTACCCGAAGCAATGGCAGCTGTATTAACTCAAGATATTGCCAACGGTTTAGCTGCAAAAGTACGTTTTAGCGCTTTAGATGACATGGTGTTTGATGCTAAGTTTAAAGAATATTCAACTCAAGTGACGCCTGGCACCCAGGCCTATGAAGTAGTGTTTTCATTACCGCAACCTGACAATGTGCAATTATTACCAGGCATGAGTGCTGAGTTAACATTAGCAACACTCAACGACTCCCCAAAAGGCTTTAGTACCATAGTGCCTATTTCCGCAGTAGACAAACAAGACCAAAGTGGTGACGTTACCGTGTGGCGTTTTAAACCTGAAAGCGGTGAAGTGAACCCGGTGAAAGTGACGCTTGGGCGTGTGAGTACTGACGGTGTTGAAGTGTTGAGTGGCTTGCAAAAAGGCGACGTTATTGTTGCAGCAGGACTGTCGCAATTATCTGAAGGTTTGAAAGTGAAGCCTTTACGCTGGCAACGAGGAGTGTAATTGATGAATGTTGCTGAGTATTCCATTAATCACAAAGTCATTAGTTGGATGTTTGCATTTTTACTGCTTATTGGTGGCAGTGTGGCGTTTACTGGTTTAGGGCAATTAGAATTCCCTGAGTTTACCATTAAGCAAGCGTTGGTGATCACCGCTTATCCTGGCGCGTCGCCAGAACAAGTAGAAGAAGAGGTGACTTTACCGCTTGAAGATGCTTTACAGCAACTTGATGGTATTAAACATATCACCTCTATTAACAGTGCCGGATTATCGCAAATTCAGGTTGAGATTAAAGACAGTTATGACAAACATCGCTTACCACAAGTGTGGGATGAGGTGCGTCGAAAAGTTAATGACACTACAGGGCTTTTACCACCAGGAACCGCAAAGCCGCAAGTGATTGATGACTTTGGTGATGTGTACGGTATTTTACTTAACTTGTCCGGTAACGATTTTAGTAACCGAGAACTGAGCAATTATTCAGATTATTTACGCCGCGAACTAGTGCTTGTTCCCGGGGTAAAAAAAGTCTCTGTGGTGGGCGATGTGACAGAGCAAGTGGTCATTGAGATTTCACAGCAAAAATTGTCAGCGCTAGGCTTAGATCAAAATTACATCTATGGATTAGTCAACAATCAAAACGTAGTGTCCAATGCTGGCAGTATTGTCATTGGTGACAATCGTATCCGTCTACATCCTACTGGTGAGTTTAGTTCTGTAGAGGAATTGTCTCGTTTAGTGGTGAGCTCTCCCGGTAGCACTGAGCTTATTTACCTTGGAGATATTGCCAACATTGAAAAAGACTATGACGATACTCCAAATGTGCTTTATCACAACAGAGGTGAGGCGGCATTATCATTAGGTATTGCGTTTTCAGGCGGCGTAAATGTAGTCGATGTAGGTCAACGTGTTAGTGAGCGTTTAATAGAGCTTGAATCACAACGACCGTTAGGGATGAGCCTTGATACGGTGTATAACCAAAGCTCAGCTGTCGATAATACCGTACAAGGTTTTTTGATTAACCTTTTAGAGTCGATTGCGATTGTCATCGCGGTATTACTATTGTTTATGGGCCTTCGTTCTGGGTTATTGATGGGCCTAATTCTGCTGCTAACAATTCTAGGTACTTTCATTGTGATGAAAGTATTAGACATTGAATTGCAGTTAATTTCTCTGGGTGCGCTGATCATTGCCTTAGGTATGCTGGTCGACAACGCCATTGTGGTGACCGAAGGCATTTTGATTGGCTTACAACGCGGTAAAACCCGCCTTGAAGCGGCTAAGCAAGTGGTATCGCAAACTCAGTGGCCATTGTTAGGTGCTACTGTGATTGCCATTATTGCTTTCGCACCGATTGGTTTGTCCCAAAATGCTGCTGGCGAGTTTTGTCGTTCATTGTTCCAAGTGTTGATGATTTCTCTGTTTATCAGTTGGATAACCGCAATTACTTTAACACCGTTTTTCTGTAATTTATTATTCAAAGAAGCCTCGCCACAAGCTGAACAGGTTGACCCTTACAAAGGTTGGTTGTTTACTACTTATCGCAGTTTTCTGTATTTTGTATTGCGCTTTCGTCTCGTTACGTTGTCAGTGGTGTTGGCGATGTTAGTCACTGCAGTAATAGGCTTTGGCCACATTAAAAACGTGTTTTTCCCAGCATCAAATACGCCTATCTTTTTTGTTGATGTATGGATGCCTGAAGGGACAGACATTAAAGCAACTGAGCGTTTCACCAGCGAAATAGAGAAAAAGCTACTGCAAGAAAGTGAGCTTAATGACAGCGGTTTAGTACACCTCACATCTGTCATTGGCCAGGGGGCTCAGCGCTTTGTGTTACCTTATCAGCCTGAAAAAGGTTATCCAGCCTTTGCTCAGCTTATCGTAGAAATGCGCGATCTAGCAGCCGTTAAGGCTTATATGCCGCAAGTTGAACTGTTGTTAAATAGCCATTTCCCCCAAGCACAATATCGCTTTAAAAATATGGAAAATGGTCCGTCTCCAGCGGCCAAAATCGAAGCGCGTTTCTATGGCGAAGATCCTCAAGTGCTGCGCAGTTTGGCGGCACAGGCTGAAATGGTGTTTATAAACGAGCCGACAATGGATGGTGTTCGCCATGATTGGCGCAATCAAGTACCACTCATCCGTCCGCAACTGCAAAATGCACAAGCACGTGAAACCGGCATCAGTAAGCAAGATTTAGATAATGCCTTACTGGTTAATTTTAGCGGCAAACAAATTGGTTTGTATCGTGAAACTAGCCACCTGTTACCGATTGTTGCTCGTGCACCTGCAGCCGAACGTCTTCAAGCTGATAGTTTGTGGAAAATGCAAATATGGAGCACTGAGAACAATATATTTGTACCCGCAACGCAAGTAGTGAGTGAGTTCAGCACGGAATGGGAAAACCCTCTCGTGATGCGCCGTGACCGAATTCGTATGCTGGCAGTATTGGGCGACCCCAAATTGGGATCTAATGAAACGGCAGACTCGGTACATAAAAAAGTCAGAAGTAAAGTTGAGGCCATTCAGCTGCCTGCAGGTTATCGCTTGGAGTGGGGCGGGGAGTTTGAATCAGCAGGTGAAGCGCAAACAGCTGTTTTTAGCTCGATCCCGATGGGTTATTTAGCCATGTTTTTAATCACGGTATTTTTGTTCAATTCAGTTAGGCAACCTTTAGTCATTTGGTTTACGGTACCCTTAGCGTTGATCGGTGTTTCAGCGGGTTTATTATTATTTGATGCCCCATTTAGCTTTATGGCGCTACTTGGGTTGTTGAGTCTCTCTGGAATGGTGATCAAAAATGGCATTGTATTAGTGGACCAAATCAATCTTGAACTTGAAGAAGGTAAAGAACCTGGATTTGCACTGGTTGATTCGTGTGTGAGCCGTGTTCGCCCGGTAATGATGGCAGCTATTACCACTATGTTAGGCATGATCCCATTAATCAGTGATGCTTTCTTTGGTTCTATGGCCATCACTATCATTTTTGGTTTGGGCTTTGCTTCACTATTAACATTAGTGGTGTTGCCGGTAATGTATAGTCTTGTATTTAATCTTAAAGTGACACGTTAACCTCTACATTATCATATTGAGTTGTTTACTAAGGCAGCTGACGGTTTCGTGTCAGCTGCCATTTTTGTGTGATTCAATGACTTGGTCTGTAAACTCTATGATGGTTTTGGTGATTAACGGTGGTATTTTTTGCTCACAAGCCCCATTCAGCGTATAATCTACGCACTTTTCTAATTGTATGCGCCATTGGCGGGTACAATCCTAAAAAGACAATAAAACAAAAGTGATTAACCTTTTGTTTTTTATTAAATTTCTTTAAAGAGTCCCCGCTAATGAGTGAAAAATTGCAGAAAGTCTTGGCCCGTGCAGGCCATGGCTCCCGTCGTGAGATGGAGGCATGGATTGCTGCAGGCCGAGTTAGTGTTGACGGTGAAATTTCTGGTTTAGGTGATCGTGTCGAGGCGGATGCCAAAATACGTATTGATGGCCGTGCTATTTCATTAAAATCAGCTGACGACATTATTTGTCGTGTACTGGCATACCACAAACCTGAAGGTGAAATTTGCTCGCGCAAAGATCCTGAAGGCCGTACTACCGTGTTTGAACGCTTACCTAAAGTGCGCGATGCTCGTTGGGTTGCGGTAGGGCGTTTAGATATTAATACTTCAGGGTTGCTGTTATTTACCTGTGATGGTGAATTAGCTAACCGTTTAATGCATCCGTCAAATGAAGTAGAGCGTGAATATGCAGTGCGTACTTTTGGTGAAGTGCCAGAAGCAGCTGTACAGCGTTTACGTACCGGCGTGACTTTGGAAGATGGTCCAGCACAGTTTGATACCATTAAAGCAGCTGGTGGCGAAGGCATAAACCAGTGGTGGCATGTCACCCTTCGCGAAGGGCGTAATCGTGAGGTACGTCGTTTGTGGGAATCACAAGACGTACAGGTCAGCCGTTTAATCCGCGTACGTTATGGCAAGGTTGAGTTACCAAAAACATTGCCGCGTGGTGGTTGGATTGAGTTGCCAATGGACCAAGTTAACTATTTACGTCAACTTGCTGGTTTAGAAGCTGAAACACGCTCTGTTTTAGGCTCGGACAAACACAGTGTTGCTCGTTCTAAAGTGAAAAGTGCTAAAATCCGCCGTGCAGTTCATAAGCATAAAGTGGTTGGTAATCACGGCAAGCCAACTCGTCAGCGTAGCTAATATTGATATTTAGGTTACTTTATAGAAGGTCGCGAATGCGGCCTTTTTTGTTAGTTTTTTTCGATGAAAATTAATTATTGATCACCTACTTGTTAAAAGTTTTTTCTCAGATATGATCCTCAAAATTTACGACTTATTGTGCTGTTATTCGACGATTTATACGCCGCAGCATTTACATTGGTTATTAGGACTCTATGAAAAAATTATTGTTAGGTTTATTGGTATCGTTATTGGTAGCGTGCGCATCAGCCCCTAGCTGGCAAGGAATGTCTGAGCGTGAGATCAGCCAATGGAAAGCGATAGGCTTTGATTCAACCCAAGCGCAAAATTGGCGCGTAAGAGGCTTTGGACCTACAGATTCTGATGGTTGGATAAAAGCCAACTTCACTTTAGATACCGCGACCATTTGGGCCAAAGAATCGTTTAATGTTGAAGAAGCACAAGTGTGGAGTGAAGCGGGTTTTGAAATTGATGAAGCCGTTACAAATCGCAGTAAAGGGTTAACCCCTGTGAGAGCTAATTAATTATTTTTTGTGCTAAGCGCTTTGTTTTGTTGGATTTTACATCGGATTGACGTTTTTTGAAGCGTTCAGTTCGATGTGATGAATATTTTAGTTGCTTGGCCAATAAAAATCAGTAAAGTGTGCACCAAGTTAAGCGGGACGCGAAAGCAACGCTGTTTATCTTATGCAAATATGAATTAAGTGATTTGATGTTTGTTATCAAAACACGCACAGTTTGCCCGAGTGGTGGAATCGGTAGACACAAGGGATTTAAAATCCCTCGCTGAATAAGCGTGCCAGTTCAAGTCTGGCCTCGGGTACCATTATAATCTCTAGCAATAGAGAGTGGTGTAAAAAAGCCCTCAACTTCTGTTGGGGCTTTTTTACGTCTGAAATTTAATAAATAACATCGAAAAATAAAATCCCTCGCGCTCTTGTTGAGCATTAGCGTGCCACTTTTTGTTATTAAGAATAGTCTGGCCTCGGGTACCATTATAATCTCTAGCAATAGAGAGTGGTGTAAAAAAGCCTCAACTTCTGTTGGGGCTTTTTTACGTTTGAAATTTGGTAGTTAAGGGTAACAAACGCAAAAGAAGGTGAGGGCGATAAGAGCGAATGAGCCTAGATGCTAGGGCGGACTTCGTCCTGCTAGTTCGCTACGCGGCTATAAGAGCGGGTTATTGGGAAAGTCGTTGGCTAGTTTCAGTTAGGTAGAGTTAAACTGGATAACTGCAGGTATAGCCTCTAGCCGCGAAGCGTTCTAGTGCTTAGGCTTATAAGGTTTCTACCACTTTGGCTTAAGCGTTAATTAATGCCTTTAATGCGGGAGATACTTTAAAGCTGGGTTGATTAAATCCTTCAATTTCAATGGCCTCACCCGTTTGTGGATTACGACCTATTCTAGGTAAGTAAAAACGCAATTCAAATGTCCCAAATTGGGGAATGTAAATTTTTTCACCTTCAGCTAAACCTTGATGAATTACCGCGAGGATTTGTTCAAGTTGTTGCTTAGCTTGAACTTGGGGAATGTCCATTTTACTGGCCATGGTTTGAGCGAGTTGTTTTTTATTCATGTGATTCTCTACTGCTTTAGTACTTCTTAATCCACTTATAACAATTCAGCATGGCCCTTCCAAGTTGTGTATTTATAAATTAATGTTAACTGGTTACTTTTCATCTAGATGATCAATTTCTATTTACTTCGGTAGGGTATAGGTAGCGCGAAAGTAACGTTTTGGTATTAACTTTTGTTGTTTAATTGTTTCTGATATTCAAGCAAATTTATTATTTATCATAATGGCTATATTCATTTCACTTGTGCGAAAAACATGACAATATCAGTGTGTGGAGACAATGGAGAATAGCATGTTCAGCAAACTGAAACTGTCTGTAAACGTAAGCATAATGGGTATATTGCTCTTGTGTATGTCGCCGTTTGTTTTAGCCAACACTGAAGCTCAATACGATAATTTGACTCAACACCTGCAATTACAGTATTTGGCTGAACCCACAGCACAGCGAGCACAATATTTAGCGATATTACAGACAGGGTCCGCTGCTGAACAATTAGAGTATATCGACAAGATTCAACAGAGTGTGGCCGATTTTTGGCATAATAAACAAGTGTCTTTGCCATTTGACTCAATGGATAACACCACTTCGTTACGTGAAAAAAATATTGCACTTGAGCCTGCTGTAGGTGATTACCTTGGAGTAATAAACTCTGTGCGGGAATTAATGAGACTATCGCAAACGCAAGATTGGCCCGCCATCACTCTCGAAGATCTGTTGCGTCCTGGAGATATTCATCCAAGCATTAGGCAAATTAATCAACGTTTATGGTTATTGGGTGATGCTTACGAATACCTTGCTGACGAAGACAAATACCAGCCGGATTTGGAGCAAAGCGTTAAACGCTTTCAGTCTCGACATGGGTTAAACACTGATGCTGTTGTTGGCCCTAAAACCTTATTCTGGTTAAACCAAACCCCGCACCAACAGGCCTCTTTGTTAGCAAAAAGTTTTGTAGAAAAAACGGCCTATTTAAGCCAGCTATCTCAGCCTTATTTGTTGGTTAATATCCCTGCTTTTCAAATGGAGTTAGTGGATCAAAATCAAGTTGTGTTGTCGTCTAAAGTGATTGTGGGTAAGCCATATCGACAGACTCCTGTTATGACAGGACAAATTTCAAATATAATTATTAATCCCACATGGACGGTGCCTAGAAAGATTTTACGCCAGGACATTTTACCGCAGGTGAAATTAAATGGTGCTTACTTTACCGATAGGCATTTTGATGTGTTTGATTATGAAGGTCATCGTGTTGATAAAACAGCTCAACAATGGCAACAGGCTGCAACAGGAAAATTCCCCTACAGAGTGGTTCAGCGTCCCGGTGGCGGTAATGCGTTAGGTCGTTATAAGTTTCATTTTAACAATGATCAAAGCGTGTATTTGCATGATACGTCAACACCTTTAATGTTTGAACATGTGGAGCGAGATATATCATCTGGCTGTGTAAGAATTGAAAAAGTGCAGCAGTTAGCTGATTGGTTTGCTAACCATTTGGTTATCGATAAGCGTACTTGGGCCCATTTTCAGTCTAATCACACTCAAACTAAATGGTTTGCTTTATCGTCCTCTTTACCCGTGCACATGGTGTACTGGCGTGCTTGGGTGGATGAACAGCATGTTGCGCAGTACCGAGATGACATTTATCAATTAACCCCTGCAGAGTCGACGCAGTTATTAAGCCATAAAGTCATCACTACCGATATTGTGCAATAATCTTGATTGATGAAACAAAGTTAATGAGGTTTTACTTTGTCCCTAAGCACTTGAGGTATATAACACTCTTATGCAGGTTAGCGCGTTTTGTGTGTATCTCCACATTAGCTTACTTGCATTTATCAGCATTAATGGTTAATTTATTTGCCAACTGGATAAAAAACAAACAATACAGTAAAAGCATTGTGAAGATGAAATCGCGCTTTTAAAGCCGATGAATATCGTAATTTTGATAATTTAAGTGGTGTATAAATGACAATTGAGTGCCCAACTCGTCGGCAGTTATTATTAGGCTTAAGCGGTGCCGCAGTGGTAACTCTGTTACCCAATACCGCGCAAGCAAGTCGTTCTACTATTGGTGTTAAAGATTTACGTTTTTATAGCTTACATACCGGAGAAAGAAGCCAGGGAAGTTTTTGGAGCGATGGTCAATATCAATCGGAAACACTGACTGAATTTAATCAAGGATTACGTGATCATCGCCAAAATATAGTCGCTCCTATAGATAAAAGATTATTTGAGTATTTGTATAAATTACAAGTTACATTAGATAATCAAGATGAAATCCATGTTATTTCTGCTTATCGTTCACCTATAACAAATCAAATGCTCGCTTCTCGTAGCAATGGTGTTGCCAAGAAAAGTTATCATATGAAAGGCATGGCAATGGATATTGCCTTACCTGGTGTGAAAACTAAGCATCTACGAGATGCCGCAGAGTCGCTAAAACTGGGTGGTGTAGGGTTTTATCCTCGAGATGGTTTTGTGCATATTGATTGTGGCCCTGTGAGGCGTTGGGGTTAATTAATTTTCTTGTGGGTTGAGAATGGCTATGGTAATATCCGCGCGCTTTATTTGAGTCATCGTTGGTCGAAAATGATGACGCCTTCATACTTTATTAATTATTAAGTGAGTGACTAATGTCTTACACAATCAACGCTGTAACCCGCACAGAAATCGGGAAAGGTTCGAGCCGCCGCCTACGTCATGCTGGTAAAGTGCCTGCAGTAATTTATGGCCCAGGTAAAGAGCCTGTATCAATCAAGTTTGAACACAAAGACATCATTAACATCCAGTTAAATGATAACTTCTACACAACTGATTTAACCATCGCTATCGAAGGTAAAGAAATTAAAGTTCGTGTTAAAGCTATCCAACGTCATGCATTCAAGCAATTGGTTGAACATATTGACTTCATGTTTGCTTAATTGCAAATTTGAAGAAAAAGCGCCTAAGGGCGCTTTTTTTATG
>NZ_JACJFI010000144.1 GCF_014164505.1 Shewanella sp. SG41-4
TCAATCGTATGCTTTATTCCCGCACATGACAGTTGAACAAAATATCGCTTTTGGATTAAAACAAGACAAAATGCCGAAGGCAGATATTGCCGTGCGCGTTAAAGAAATGCTTAAACTGGTGCACATGGAAAAATACGGTAAACGTAAACCGCATCAGTTATCGGGTGGTCAACGTCAGCGTGTAGCATTAGCTCGTTCATTAGCAAAACGTCCTAAATTATTATTACTTGATGAGCCAATGGGCGCATTAGATAAAAAGCTGCGTACTCAAATGCAGTTAGAAGTGGTCGATATTTTAGAGGCGGTAGGCGTTACCTGTGTGATGGTAACCCATGACCAAGAAGAAGCCATGACTATGGCTGGACGAATTTCGATTATGCATGAAGGTTGGATTGCCCAAACCGGCAGCCCAATGGATATTTACGAGTCGCCAGCTAGCCGCATGGTTGCTGAGTTTATTGGTACGGTAAACTTATTTGAAGGTGAAATTATTGAAGATGAAGCTGACCACGCGATAATTAAATCGCCGACTTTATCGCAGCAGTTTTATATTGGTCACGGTATTTCAACCAGCCTAGAAAACAAAAATGTATTTCTGGCCTTACGCCCAGAAAAAACCATTATTACTCGCCAAAAGCCCGAAAGAGAATATAACTGGGCCCATGGCGTAGTGCATGACATAGCCTACCTTGGTGGTTTGTCGGTGTATTACATTAAGTTAAAAAACAAACAAATTGTTCAATGTTCAATGATTAACCGTGAACGCCGCGCCGATCACCCAACATGGGAAGACGAGGTTTACATCAGTTGGGAAGACACCAGCGGGGTTGTATTAAACTCATGAAGAATCCATTGAAAATTTTCAAAGGCCGACATCTCACCATGGGTATCCCTTACCTATGGTTGTTACTGTTTTTCGCCTTACCGTTCGCCATAGTATTAAAGCTGAGCTTTTCTACTGCTGCAATTGCGATTCCACCTTACGAGCCAACATTTAATTATTTTGATGAGGCGCTAAATATATTCGTTAATCTGGGTAACTATTTATTGTTGCTGCAAGATTCAATGTATTACATGGCGTATCTGACATCATTAAAAATGGCCTTTGTTGCTACTCTGGGCTGTTTGGTGCTTGGGTTTCCGATGGCTTATGCGATTGCCCGCGCACCGGTAAGAATGCAGGCGGTATTGCTGCTACTGGTGATGTTGCCGTCGTGGACCTCATTTTTGATCCGTGTATACGCGTGGATGGGTATTTTAAGTAACAACGGTTTAATTAATAACGCCTTGATGTGGTTAGGTGTTATTTCTGAACCAATACAGATGCTGAATACCAATTTTGCAGTATATATCGGTATCATTTACGCCTATTTGCCGTTTATGATTTTGCCGCTTTACGCCACCCTAGTTAAATTGGATTTAAGCTTACTAGAAGCCGCTTCCGATTTAGGCTCTAGCAGTATCAATACTTTCTGGAAAATTACTCTGCCATTATCAATGGGCGGCGTGATAGCTGGCTCGATGTTGGTATTTATCCCTGCAGTGGGTGAGTTTGTTATTCCTGAATTACTCGGTGGCCCAGACTCATTAATGATTGGTAAGGTGTTATGGCAAGAGTTCTTTAATAACCGCGACTGGCCAGTAGCTTCATCGTTAGCGATTGTAATGTTGGCGTTATTGATTATCCCGATTACCTTATTCCACCGTTATCAGTCACGCAACATGGAGAGCGACGTATGAAGAACTTAAGTTTCTCTAAAGTGATGTTGTGGGTTGGGTTGATATTTTTATATGCGCCAATGCTTATTTTGGTCATCTATTCATTTAACGACTCAAAACTGGTTACCGTGTGGGGAGGTTTTTCGCCTAAATGGTATGGAGAGTTATTTCAAGACCAGCAAATATTAAATGCAGTTTGGACCAGTTTACGCATTGCCTTTTATAGCTCTACCATGGCAGTGATTATTGGCACGATGGCAGCATTTGTGATGACCCGTTTTAGACGCTCATGGGCTAAATTAACCTTGTCTAACATGATCACCGCACCTTTGGTTATGCCTGAAGTTATCACCGGTTTGTCGTTGTTACTGTTATTTGTGCAAATGTCAGAGACCTTTGGTTGGCCTACAGAGCGCGGCATGTTTACGGTATGGATTGCCCATTCGACCTTCTGTGCTGCTTATGTCGCGGTAGTGGTGTCGTCAAGACTGCGTGAACTGGATTTGTCGATAGAAGAAGCGGCGATGGACTTAGGTGCAACGCGACTAAAAACTTTCTTTTTAATCACCATACCAATGATAGCGCCATCGCTTATTGCAGGTTGGTTGTTGTCATTTAGTCTGTCGTTAGATGATTTAGTGATTGCCAGTTTCACCTCTGGTCCTGGTTCTACAACCTTACCTATGGTGGTGTTTTCGTCAGTTCGTTTAGGGGTTTCACCTAAAATTAACGCACTCGCGACAATTATTATTTTAGCGGTATCTTTGGTGGCTTTCTTATCTTGGTATTTTGCACGCCGAGCAGAGAAAAAAGCTAAAATTGCGATGGAATAACAGCGCAGAATTAACACAATATAGAAGCCACGCTAAGTCAGTGTGGCTTTTTTATTTTCGATATCCCGTCTTGGAATATGTTTACATTATTCCGATAATGCGGGTGTTTAATGTATTCTACAAAGTGTCAAAAATTATGCGATAAATGCTAGTTTTTGAATTTGCTTAAGTGTAGGATGAGTGAGTTGTATTACGTTTTAACTTATAAAGGAAGTGCTATGTCCGCCACACCTCATACTAGTTCATATTATGCTGCATCGGCTAATGATAAAGTCGAGCGCCGACGCTTAGAAACTACTATTGAAACAGATGTTTGTGTTATTGGCGCTGGCTATACAGGCCTGTCTTCTGCGTTACATTTATTAGAAAGCGGCATGAAAGTGGTGGTACTTGAAGCAGCAAGAATTGGCTGGGGAGCATCCGGTCGAAATGGCGGCCAAATTGTCAATTCATTTAGTCGCGATATTGACTCTATCGAAGGTGTTGTCGGCAAAGAACAAGCTAAGCTATTTGGTCAAATGGCGTTCGAAGGTGGTCAGATTATTCGTGACCGTATTGCTAAATACAACATTGATTGTGACTTAAAAGATGGTGGCGTTTTTGCTGCCATGAATGCCAAGCAAATGGGCCATTTACAGAGTCAAAAATCATTATGGGAAGCGCATGGTCATAATAATCAATTAGAGCTACTCGACCAAGACGGCATCCGCAAAGTGGTTAATAGCGATTTATATGTCGGTGGGTTACTCGATAAAAGTGGTGGCCATATTCACCCCCTAAACCTTGCATTAGGTGAAGCCCGTGCGGTGGAATCGCTAGGTGGACTGATTTTTGAAGATTCTGCGGTTATTAAAGTGGATGACGGTGCGTCACCCATTGTGCACACAGCACAAGGCCAAGTTAAATGTAAATATGTTGTGGTGGCTGGAAATGCTTATTTAGGTAAGTTATTGCCAGAGCTGCAAGCTAAATCAATGCCTTGCGGTACTCAGGTTATTACCACTGAACCCTTGTCAGATGAAATGGCTGCCAGTCTATTACCGCAAGACTATTGTGTTGAAGACTGTAATTACCTATTAGATTATTACCGTCTTACTGGCGATAAACGCCTTATTTTCGGTGGTGGCGTGGTTTATGGTGCTCGCGATCCAGCCAACGTAGAAGCCTTGATTATGCCTAAACTATTAAAGACTTTCCCGCAGTTAAAAGGGGTTAAAGTTGACTATGCTTGGACTGGTAACTTTTTAATGACGTTATCGCGTCTGCCGCAAGTGGGTCGCATTGGGGATAATATTTATTATTCACAAGGCTGTAGCGGTCATGGGGTTACCTATACTCATTTAGCCGGTAAGTTAATTGCCGAAATGCTTAATGGCCAAGCGACACGTTTTGATGCCTTTGCTGCATTGCCACATTATCCATTCCCTGGCGGACATGCACTTCGAGTGCCGTTTAGTGCACTAGGTGCGTGGTATTACACTTTACGTGACAAGTTTGGTATCTAGATATCAGTTGATTATCAACTGATTATTAACAACTGATTATTAACAAATGACTAATCAATGATTAATTGAGTATTTTCGAATTCGTAGGAGCGCATTGTGATTTTAAATGATCCAAGCTTATTGCATGAGCAATGTTATATCGATGGCCTGTGGGTGAGTGCTAACAGTGGCGAAACGGTTGCGATAGCCAATCCAGCCACCCAAGAAATTATTGGCACAGTACCTGTAATGGGCAAAGCAGAAACCGAAATGGCCATTACTGCAGCCAATAATGCCTTACCGGCTTGGCGAGCGCTTACTGCGAAAGAACGTAGCCAAAAGTTACGACGTTGGTTTGAGTTAATGATTGAAAATGCTGACGACCTTGCGTTGATGATGACAACTGAGCAGGGTAAACCTCTGGCAGAGGCAAGAGGTGAAGTCACCTATGCAGCATCGTTTATTGAATGGTTTGCCGAAGAAGCGAAGCGTATCTATGGCGATACAATTCCTGGCCATCAAGCAGATAAAAGACTGACTGTAATTAAACAGCCTGTTGGCGTGACTGCGGCGATTACCCCTTGGAATTTCCCTGCAGCGATGATCACCCGTAAAGCCGGGCCAGCATTAGCAGCCGGTTGTACTATGGTAGTTAAACCTGCGCCGCAAACTCCGTTTACAGCATTGGCTTTAGCTGAGCTTGCACATCGTGCTGGTATTCCTGCGGGTGTGTTCAGTGTTATCACTGGTGATGCGATTGCAATTGGTAATACCTTATGTGAAAGCCCGATTGTGCGTAAATTATCTTTTACTGGTTCAACTGCAGTAGGCATTAAATTAATGGAGCAGTGTGCTCCAACGCTTAAAAAATTGTCACTTGAGTTGGGCGGTAATGCGCCATTTATCGTATTTAATGATGCAGATATTGATGCCGCAGTTGATGGTGCAATGATTGCTAAATATCGCAATGCAGGTCAAACCTGTGTATGTGCCAACCGTATTTATGTTCAAGCGGGTGTGTACGAGCAATTCACGCAAAAGTTTGCAGCAGCAGTGGCTAAATTAAGCGTCGGTAATGGCGTGGATACTGGGGTGAATATCGGCCCGTTAATCAATGCCGATGCCGTGGCTAAAGTACAGCGTCATTTGGCCGATGCAGTTGCCAAAGGTGCCAGCGTAGTCATTGGCGGTAAATCGCATAACTTAGGTGGCTTTTTCTTTGAACCTACCATTTTACGTGACGTTGATAAATCGATGTTGGTTGCTAAAGAAGAGACGTTTGGTCCATTAGCTCCGCTATTCAAATTCGACTCAGTAGATGATGTGATTAAACAAGCTAACGATACTGAGTTTGGCTTAGCTGCTTATTTTTATGGCCGTGACATTTCGCTAGTCTACAAAGTAGCAGAAGCACTTGAATACGGCATGGTGGGCGTTAATACGGGATTAATCTCGACAGAAGTAGCGCCATTTGGTGGTATTAAATCGTCTGGATTAGGCCGCGAAGGTTCTAAGTTTGGTATCGATGAATACCTTGAAATGAAATATATCTGCATGTCAGTTTAAGAGAGCGGGCTATGACTAAAACAAATGAAGGATTAATGGCACGTCGCCAGGCGGCAGTGGCTCAAGGTGTTGGACAAATACACCCAATATTTACTGAACGTGCTGAAAATGCCACCGTATGGGATGTTGAAGGTCGTGAATATATCGATTTTGCCGGTGGTATTGCGGTACTCAATACTGGCCATTTGCACCCTAAAGTTAAAGCCGCTGTGGCAGCGCAGCTAGATGCATTTTCACATACGTGTTTTATGGTATTGGGTTACGAAAGTTACATTGCGGTATGTGAAAAACTTAACCATTTAGTGCCAGGCGATTTTGCTAAAAAAACCGCCTTATTTACCAGTGGTTCTGAAGCGGTTGAAAACGCAGTTAAAGTAGCCCGTGCTTATACAAAACGAGCAGGCGTAATTGCGTTTACCTCTGGCTATCATGGTCGAACCATCGCTGCGCTAGCATTAACGGGTAAAGTAGCACCGTACAGTAAAGGCATGGGCTTAATGTCTGCCAACGTGTTCAGAGCTGAATTTCCTTGTGAAATGCATGGCGTGTCTGAAGATGATGCAATGGCATCAATTGAACGTATTTTTAAGAATGATGCCGAGCCTGCTGATATAGCGGCGATTATTTTAGAGCCAGTACAAGGTGAGGGTGGATTTTACGCGGTTACACCATCGTTTATGAAGCGCTTACGTGAATTGTGCGACAACCATGGCATTGTGTTAATTGCAGATGAAGTACAAACCGGCGCTGGTCGTACTGGTACTTTCTTTGCGATGGAGCAAATGGGTGTTGCTGCTGACATTACTACCTTTGCCAAATCTATAGCGGGTGGTTTTCCACTGTCGGGTATTACCGGTAAAGCAGAAGTGATGGATGCCATAACCGCTGGTGGTTTAGGCGGCACTTATGGTGGCAGCCCTATCGCTTGCGCTGCTGCACTCGCGGTAATTGAAGTGTTTGAAGAAGAACAGTTATTGGCTAGAGCAAATGACGTAGGTAATAGACTTAAGTCGGCACTCACTGATATGCAGGCTAAGTATTCGCAAATTGCTGATGTACGTGGATTGGGGGCAATGATCGCCATTGAACTAATGGAAGACGGTGAACCTGCTCCACAGTACAGTGGTAAAATTTTAGCTGAAGCACGTAACCGCGGACTGATTTTATTGTCTTGTGGCACTTACGGCAACGTTATCCGAGTGCTGGTACCATTAACTGCGCCAGATGCACAAATTGATGCTGGTCTTGCTATTATGGATTCGACCTTTAAAGCAGTGTTTAACTAGCCTCTCGTTTTGCTCATATAATCAAAAAAATCCCGTTTATACGGGATTTTTTATACCTTACACCTACTTAATTTTCAAATCTGACTACACTTTATTGTATCTGAAAGTTAATACTAAAGCGGGAGCTCAATTGAATGAAGGCATTATCCATTAAGTCAAAGTTGTTATGGATCACCTCGGCGTTATTTATTGTCACAGTAATTACACTCTCTTTAAGTTTATGGTTAGGGTTAAAAGAAAAGAATACCAACTTGGCCGCAGAGGTAGAAGTTGCTTTACAGAAAGAGATTAATGACAAATTATCTGCAAGAGCGGGTGAGTACGGTGAACGTATTGCTGGATTTATCAATGAAGCTTATCGGGTTCCCTTTTCGTTTGCAGGCCTACTGGAACAAACCTCAAAAAAAGATCCTTTAAGTCGTGAGCGAGTAGAGTTATCGCTTGCGGCCGTATTACAAAAAAACAACATAATATCGTCGATGTATGCGCAATTTGAACCTAATGGCTACGACGGTCTCGATGATAGTTATCTTCAAGGTAGCAGCCACAGTGTCGCGAATGCGGGCACATTAGAAATTTACTACACCCGCAATGATGACGGTACAGTAGAACAGAATCAGGTTGATGATGCGGCTGAAAAATATGTTGCCACGCTAAATGAGTTTGGCGTACGCGAAGCTGAGTGGTATTTGTGTGCAAAAGACAGTAAAAAGTCGTGCTTAATGGAACCGTATTTGTACGAGATCACTCCAGGTAATACCGCATTAATGACCTCGTTAACTGTGCCCGTTGTAATCGATAACCAATTTAAAGGCTTGGTGGGCGTAGATATTAATTTGCCGATATTTCAAACCATGATCATGCAATTGTCTAAAAGCTTATATGCTGGGCAAGCCAAGGTGACATTGGTGAGCCAGAAAGGTTTTGTGGTGGCAGCCAGCCATTATAAAAAATTTGCTAGACCACTGAGCGAATCAGTCAGACCAGAATTAGCCAAAAAATTATTAGCGTTAGACAGTTCATCGGGTTTTGTAAATGAACCAACCACCATTGCCGTGGCATACCCTATTAACATCCCTATCGCTAATGCCACTTGGTCATTGATTATCGAAGTGCCGAAAGAGCAAGCCTTTATGGCGGTAGATAATATGAATACCGCCATGAATGACATGGCGATGTCCTTGGGTAGTTTGCTATTAACCATTGGTATTATTGTCACGGTTATTGCGGTGCTTATTATCAGTTTGGTTATTCGCAGCATTATTGCGCCGCTTAATATGATCCAAGCTCGTGTCGAAAATCTTGCCAGCGCCGAAGGCGATTTAACTCAAGCGATAGAAGTCGATGCCCATGCGGAATTAATTGCCTTGGGAAGTGGTATTAATGCCTTTATTGCTAAATTGCGCCATCTCATTTCCGAACTCAAAATTCTTGCCGATCGTTCACAACAAGAAAGCATAAAATCGGCAGACATTGCTAAGCACACTCGCGAAAGTGTTAATCGCCAATATGGTGAAATTGAAAGTGTGGTTACAGCGGTTAATCAAATGAGTGCCACCGCGCTTGAAGTGGCTAAAGCCTCAGAGCAAACGGCAATGGAAACCGAATCAATGACCGTTAATGTAAAAGACGGTCAGTCACGGTTAACCCAAGCGATGGTATTTGTTGAGGGAGTATCGGGTGATTCTGCACAAGCTCAGCAAGCTGTAGGTATGGTGTCGCAAAGCAGTGCCAATATTAGCCGCATTTTAGAGGTTATTAGTGCCATTGCGGAGCAGACTAACCTATTGGCGTTAAACGCCGCTATTGAGGCTGCCAGAGCAGGAGAGCAAGGCAGAGGTTTTGCTGTTGTTGCAGATGAAGTAAGAACGCTAGCATCGAGAACTCAAACATCGACTAATGAAATTAGTACCTTGATTGAGTCGTTACAAAAAGAAGTTAAAAATGCTTCTAGCATCATTGATAAAGGTGCTCAAGGTGCACAAAAAGCCGTTGAGCAAACTCAGCTCGCTTTACAGTCTCTGAATGCAATAGTGGAACAAATTAATGAAGTGTCAGGTCAAGTAACTCACATTGCTACCGCAGCTGAAGAGCAGAGTGCGGTAACCGAAGAAGTGAGTCGTAATATTACTGGTATTTCGGACTCTGCAGCAGAGTTATCTCAGTTGGCTGACAGTGCTCAGCAGAGCAGTGACAGCTTAGCTGATTTAGTTCAGCAGCAGCATCAACAATTGGGACGATTACGAACTTAACCTTGTTTTAGCATAGCGCGAACCCTATGAAAGGTGGCTTACAAGCCACCTTTTCTATTATTATCCCTGTCTAGATTATTACCACGAAGATATTATGGCTGAATTTATTGCTCCACCTTGCGATGGCAACATTGAGGTTTTATACCAAGATGAACATTTGTTGTTAATCAATAAGCCGACTGGATTATTAAGTCTCTCGGGTAAGAATCCATTAAACAAGGATTCAGTGCACCATCGTTTAGTGCAAGATTACCCAACGGCAACGTTAGTGCACCGTCTCGATTTCGGTACGTCAGGTATTATGTTGGTGGCGCTAAATAAAGTGGTTAATGGATTATTGACCAAACAATTTCAGTTACGTACTGTCACAAAAACCTACACTGCAGTGTTATATGGTGATTTGGTTAATCAACATGGTGATATTGAATTGCCGATCGCCAAAGATAGCGATAATTTCCCGTTGATGAAAATTTGTCATGACACAGGTAAGCCAGCTCATAGTCAATATCAAGTGATTGACCGTTATCAACAACGACTATCAACGCGGGTCACCTTTATTCCGATTACAGGTCGAACTCACCAGCTACGCATACACAGCCAACAAATTGGCCATCCTATATTAGGTTGCGACTTGTACCGTAATGGCCATTCGCAAGCAATGTCGGACCGATTAATGCTGCATGCTACTTCATTATCGTTCACCCATCCGATAACAGAACAACGGATTGATTTTATTTGTCCAAGCCCATTTTAACCATTTCTAGCAACAAACTGATGTCCGCATGGTAAAACTGATGCATAATCAATCTATTATTTATTCTTACACAGGTTAATCAACATGGTGATTTCATGGTTAGATTCGCTGGCTTTAATCGTATTTTTAGTTAGTTGGGTTGGGTATACCGGTTTTGCCCGTCGCAAAGCTAAAACCTCTAATTGCATTGCACGAGTAATGCATCAGCAACGTATTCATTGGATGTCGCAGGTTATCGCCAAAGAGATACGCGTAGCTGAAGCGGCATTATTGGCTAATTTAGAACGTAATATCGCCTTCTTTGCTTCAACAACTTTACTGATCCTGGCAGGTGTGTTGACTTTATTTTCGCAGGTTGAAAAGCTTGAAACCGTGATCGGTTCTATCCCCTTTACCTCATCCCCTAATCACGCTTTAGTACAGGTTAAACTGGCACTTTTAGCCGGGATTTTTGTGCTCGCATTCTTTCAATTTACTTGGTCCATGCGCCAATATGGCTTTGTGAATATTATGATTGGCGCCGCGCCATTAGATAAAACCGGTAGCGATAAAAATGCCTTGGGTTACGCGAGGCAAATGGCCGTAGTACAAGATCAAGCGGCGCATTCATATAACTATGGCTTACGTTCTTATTACTACTCTATGGCAGCGTTGTGCTGGTTTATGC
>NZ_JACJFI010000145.1 GCF_014164505.1 Shewanella sp. SG41-4
TAGTGTCGGTAAAAACACTAGAGTTGTCGAAGCAAACTAAAATCAGCGACGAAACTCATTTTGGTTTTCACTATGTTGCACCTCAAGGTGATTTTCAATTAGCGATGCCTAAGCATTGCTGTGACTTAATTCCTCACGACACCACGGTTGAGATGCTAGCTGAATACATGGCAAAGACATTGGCAAGTCAAGCGCCTGAAAGTCATTTTAAAGTTATCGCTTACGAAGGTATTGGCAAAGGGGCCATTGCGGTAAGAGGTTAATCAAGTATTATTAATGGGCTGCCTTAAGGTGGCCCTTTTTTTATGTTTTTTGTCGCTATTTACAAGGAATGCGTTTCGATTATGTTATTAAAAAATACCGTTTTAAAATCGATATCAACAGCAGCAATGTTGGCGGTCAGCCTTTGCGGCTTAAGTGCCAATGCTCTTGCCGCTGTGACATTTCAAGGCCAGTTTGAACAAGGTGCTTTAGTGCGCGGCTCAGTGCCAGTTGGCAGTAAAGTATTACTCAATGGTCAATCGGTCAAGGTCACCCCAAAGGGGCAGTTTGCCATTGGGTTCGATAGAGACGCGAAAAAAGACCAAGTATTTAAAGTGACTTATCCCGACGGATTAACAGAAATAAAGCCGTTAACCATAGCCGCAAGACAATACAAAATTGATCGGGTCACCGGCATAAGCCAAAAAATAATGAAACCTGATCCAGTTGCCCAAGCCAGAGCAGCAAAAGACGCTAAACAGACTCGTGCAGCTAGAGACTTATTTAGTCAGCAACAGGCATTTATGCAAACGTTTATTTGGCCTGTTACTGGCAGAATTTCAGGCGTTTATGGAAGCCAGCGCGTTTACAACGACGTACCCGGTAATCCGCATTTTGGCGTTGACGTTGCCCGTCCAACAGGCACGGTAGTTGTTGCGCCAGCAGATGGTGTTATTACTCTAGCCGAGCCAGATATGTTTTATTCTGGCGGTACGGTGATTATCGATCACGGTTATGGTGTTAGCTCTACCTTCTTACACCTGAGTAAACTGTATTTAAAGGTTGGTGATAAAGTTGTGCAGGGTGATAAGGTCGCTGCCATTGGTGCCACTGGTCGAGTGACTGGCCCGCATTTAGATTGGCGCCTAAACTGGTTCCAAATGCGTTTAGATCCCGTCTCGATTGTACCGCCAATGGCGACAGTACTGGCTGCAGAGAAAGCGGCAAAATAGTATTGAGCCATATGTTAGAGTTGCTGTATGACGATTAAACCGGAGCTCATTACACATCCCTAGTGTCGTTAGCATGAAAACTTGCACTTTATAGGTCATAAGCTAACCATAATCTGTGTTGTGGATTTAAAGTAAAAGACTTCTATCGTGCGACTAAATGCTTACTTTCTAAATAAAGAGGATCTCGTCATGATCAAGCAAGTGGGTAATACAGAGATTCTCTTAAAGCACAAAGCAACATGTCATTGTGGTGCCATTGAACTTGAACTCAGTTTACCCAATGGCATCGAAAATCCACGACGTTGTGATTGTTCAATTTGTCGAAGAAAAGGTGCGATAGTTGGGTCCGTAAAGTTGGATGGGATTCGGGTGGTAAAAGGTCAAGATGTGTTAACGCTTTATCAATTTAACACCAATACTGCGAAGCATTATTTTTGCTCACACTGCGGCATTTATACCCACCATCAACGCCGCTCAAACCCTGCTGAATACGGTTTTAATATAGCGTGCTTAGACGGTGTTAACCCATTTGATTTAGGTAATATAGTCACTGGGGATGGTATCAATCATCCTGCCGATAGGAATGTTTAATAACCGGTCCATATTAGCCAGTAATTATTATGGATACATCCATTGATTATTAATGGTTATATCGATCAGCTTTAGACGTTATTTGACTAAGTACTATGATAGGAGAACCGTATGTTTCGTTGGCTTATGTTATTGATTAGCATCACAGTGTGTTTGAACGTGAATGCGGCGATCAATCTGACGACATTAAGTGAAAATGGCATCGATAAGTGGCAACCCAAAGTGTTTTCCGGTAAATCAATTTACTCAACCGTTGAGTACAAAGGACGTTTCGCACTTAAAGCTCTCAGTCATAATGCCGCGTCAGGTTTAGTGTTAGAACGCCAAATTGATCTTATGGTAACGCCTTACCTCAACTGGAGTTGGCTCGTCGAAAAGCAACTGCTGCCGTTAGACGAGCGCAGTAAAAAAGGAGATGACTTTGTTGCTCGAATTTACGTGGTTATTGATGGTGGTTTTATGGTGTGGAATACCAAATCATTAAACTACGTTTGGTCGAGCAATCAAGATAAGGGCTTGGTTTGGAACAACGCTTTTGCTGGCTCAAGTGTCAAAATGCTCTCTATTAGAGGGAAGGAAGCGCAAAAGGGTCAATGGTACCCAGAAAAGCACAATATATACCAAGACTTGATTGAAACCTTTGGCGATAAAGGCAGTGATAAAGCTAATCGTAAAGCCTATCAATACATTGATATCATCGCGATAATGACCGACACCGATAACAGTGGCAAACAAGCTGAATCTTATTATGCAGACATCATATTCAGTGAGGAATAGAAACGCATTAATTGGCGGGTTAAATCTTATATCTACAAGAGCCTGTAAATAATCTTGCTTGTCGCTTAGCCCATTTTTAACGAATATAAAATACTGATTTAGATGTTAAGGGCTAACTTCTTTTATCAATGAAGATTTATGAACATGAAAATGGCTGTGGAAAATTGCAAAAATACTTATTTTAAGCGTGTTGCTATTACTTGGTTCTGAGTTAGCCGCTTTGGTGTTGTTTATTGATGTTGTCAGTCTTTATGTGTTCTTATTACTGCTTGAAGTACAGTTACTGATAGCTCGTGCAGATAATACAGCCTTGATTCAATCGCCAGCTTATTGTATCGACCGTTATAGCAGTGGACTAAATAAGTAAAAAAACTGTTCGACTAATCGTTTTATCAATGGTCTTTTGCGCCACTCCCGAGCATCCATTTTAATGGAATTGGCCATATATTGATGTTGGACTTTACTAAGCGACTGAGTAAATTCTAAATTTTCTACAGAAAGAGTCACTTCAAAGTTAAGCCATAGGCTGCGCATATCAAGATTAACGGTGCCGATCAGGCTATGATGCAGATCAATGACCACTGACTTTGTGTGCAGTAAACCACCGCGAAAACGATGAATATTGACACCTGCATTAAGTAACTCACCAAAGAAAGATCTGCTGGCCCATTCCACCATCATTGAGTCGTTTTTGTCGGGTATGATTAAATTCACCTCCACGCCACGTAATGCTGCTGCAGTTAATGCAAACAGTAGGTTTTCACTGGGGACAAAATAAGGGCTAGTGATAGTGATGCTGTGTTTTGCTTGATAGATACTGAGCAATAAAACTTGCTGGATCATATCCTCAGGCATACCAGGCCCAGAAGGAATAACTTGAACCATGTCGGATGGTTGTTCTTCTTGTAGATGGCATTTTGGCGGTTCGGGTAACATTCTTTGGTCTGTTTCAGTTTCCCAGTCCCACGCAAGAATACAGTTAAGCACTGGTACGCTGGAGCCAGTAATCCTCACCATAACATCTATCCACTCACCAACACCGGCGCTTTGATTAAAACATTTGGGGTCGACAAGATTCATCGAACCTGTATAACCGATTTGGTTGTCTATCACGACAATTTTACGGTGAAGGCGAAGGTCAAGGCGGCGGAAGATCATACGTACAAGAGACACAGACAGTGCGGAAACCAGCTGTATACCTGCTTTACGCATTAGTTTTGGCCATTTACTGTTAAAAAACTTTCGACTTCCCGCAGCATCTAATAATATTCTCACCGCCACACCTCGTTGAGCCGCCTGTATAAGAGCCTCCGCAACTTGGTCTGCAAGCCCACCTGGATACCAAATATAGAACTCTAAATGGATTGAGGTTTGCGCTTGTTGTATGTCTTCAATTAGGGTTGTTAAAATTGTTTCTGTGGATGATTTAAGTGTCAATTGATTATTGGCTAACGTAGGAATACCAAGGCGTTTTTCGCATAAATTGCTTATGGGTATCGCGTAATAACTTAAATTGTGAGGGCGATATTGTTGGATGGCAAACAGTCGACGAAACCATTCCCGATAGGGGCCATACATTTCTTTTGATCTTACCGCTCGAGCCTTGCCAAGATTCATCTCGCCAACGAGGAAGTATAGGAAAATGCCTAAGATGGGGACAACATAAATAAGCATCATCCAAGCTAAGGAAACACCAATAGATCGTCGTTTATAGACAATACGTGTGGTGATACCTGCAATGAGCAGCCAGTAAGCTAACACACTGATTAATGTTAATATTTTATAAAACTCAACCATAGTCAACCAGTGTATCAATCATGTAGAAAAACAGGCACTTATCATATCAGGTTTTCAATCTGTATTGTCTACCGTTATCCGTCTGTACGGCTGGGTATATTAAACAGATTGTTTTATGATAAAGACACAGATGTTAATTAATTAATCTAGCTTGAACGAACCAAGTGTTAATCAGTCCAATGTTAGTAAAGCTAAAGCTAAGGCTAGTAAAGCTAGAGTTAACCAATTTCTAGCAACAATTTTAGATAGCACACCCAAAACTAATTGAGGTATTTATCCATCGGTATTTTTCGCTCAAAGCCAACATCGACCTTACAGCCAAAGCGTAAATTGCTTGGGCTGGCTCGATGGGGAAGTCTGGTTATCGTCATGTTATTGATGACGACAGTTGTGGTTGTGCCAAAATTTGTGCATTTAGCGACAGAACCTCAAGTGATTAATAATGAACAAGAGTCGTTTGCTGCTCAATGTGTTGCTGCTACACCTATCGCTAAATTGGATACTGATGG
This sequence comes from Shewanella sp. SG41-4, assembly GCF_014164505.1. Lineage (GTDB taxonomy): Bacteria > Pseudomonadota > Gammaproteobacteria > Enterobacterales > Shewanellaceae > Shewanella. The sequence continues at coordinate 4,889 of NZ_JACJFI010000145.1, forward strand.
CCAATTGGCAGTCGCGAGCTGGAATGTCTATAAGCAGCAAAATGCTGGCTGGCAAACGCTGCTCAGCCAATTAGCTGAACAAAATCAATTATTGTTGCTGCAAGAGGTGAAGTTATCTGACGAATTTCAGTTATGGCGTCAACAAAATCACCAACAATTGGCAATGGTGCAAGCATTTAGCCAGGACCATATACCACTTGGAGTGATGAGTTTATCTCAGGTTGCGGCGAGTGAAAGTTGCGGTTATTTGACAGCCGAACCCCTAATACAGTTTCCCAAGTCGAGTTTGTTAAGTTACTTCCCCTTATCGAATGGTGAAACTCTGCTGGTGGCTAACCTGCACAGTATTAACTTTGAGTATGCTCTAGACAGTTATGCTGTGCAGTTACAGCAGCTACTGCCAGCGTTGAGTGCTCATAAAGGACCGATCATTTTCGGTGGTGATTTAAATACTTGGCGCCAAGCTAGGCTGACGATGTTAACCCTGATGACAAATCAATTAGGCTTAATAGCGGTCATCCCTGAAGATGACAAACGTACAACAGTGATGGGCTATCCTATTGATCACCTTTATTATCGGGGACTAACCTTAGAGTCATCCGAGGTAATTACAACCCAAAGCTCGGACCATTATCCTTTGTTGGCGCAATTTAGTTTAGGCGAAAGTTAACGATGATTGTTTTGATGATGGCTATTAATTGATTCAAATTGTATTAAAAGTCATAAAGACTGCATGGGTTTGCTCAAGATAAATTGATTGATGCGGTTGGAAAGCACAACAGTATGAAAATTGATTCACAGTCGTTTTTCAATTCGAATAAAATAACCTTTAACAATTTGATGTGTGTTCTACGCAGACTAAAACGATAAGAGCATAATACATTATGATCTTATCGTTAATTAAGCCGTTGATTAAACATCTATATCAGTAGCTTGATATGTATCTCATAACAAGCGTTTTATCTACAACAGCTTTATCTGCCACATGTTTAATAAGTTACTTCTTATTAAACATTGCTTGGCCGGTTTTATCTTTTTCAGACCAGAAATTAATATTGAACTGGGCATCAGGGCTTAATTCAATACGGTGCCAGTATTCTGGTGGGCTGGTGGCAAACTGTCCGGCATTAATCACCACTTTCACTTCAGGCTCAGTCGCTTCGCTGTTAGCAAAACCAAAATATGTCACTACACCTTCCATTACACATAACTGCCCAAATACTCCTTCGGCGGTATTGTGGTGACTCAGCAATGCATCTGGTACATTGTCTTTAGTGAAAAATGGCGTAGAACGCTGAATAGTCCAATTTGCTGGGATACGTTGATGAGACATAATGCTCTCCTAAACAACCTGAACTCGGGATAATAAACGCCTTTCAAACAGTCCTTTGCCCTGCTAACTGCGTTGAATCGACTTACAATAGGCTAGCTATTGACGCGTCAATTCGCCTTGTTAGCATAACAAATGACAAGCTTGAAAGTGAGGAGGGTTAACATGCTGATTTTAAATAGCATAAGTTCATCCCTTATCCCAAATTCAGGTTAAATTGATTGATGAGTAGGCTTTATGAGTAAAGCCTACTCGTTAAAATACTAAAGACTTGCTGGTAAGGCTCTGAGTAGCGGGAAGGTATTGTTCATGTGTCCTTCTGTTACTACAAAACCGATAATCTGTTTTTGCTCGTTGTAGGCTTTTACTGAACAACCCAGAGCATCAATATCCACCTGCCAAGAGGCTACATCGGTTACGGTGTTACCGCCTAATTGAATCGGCATGTGCGGCGTTTTAACTTTGACTAACATCGCTGGTAACTTCAAATCTGTTGGTTGGCCGAGTAAGGTTTTTGCTAATGCATTGGCGCTTAACAAAATTGGCTGTAAGTAGGACATCACCTTGCCGTTTATTTCGGCGCAATCTCCTAAGGCATAAATGTTATTCACTGAGGTTTGCAGCTGATTATTAACCACTAAACCTTTATTCACTTTACATCCAGATTGACGTGCTAAGCCAACATTAGCCTTTAAGCCTGCGGCTGAAATAACACAATCCACGGTATATGTTTGGCCAGAGCTGAGTGTGGCACAAATACCTAATTCAGTTTTATTTAGTGAACTAATCGTGCGCCCAAACTCAAACACCACGCCCATATTAACCATTTTCTTTTGTAAAGCACTGGCGACTAACTCTGGCAACATGCTCGCCATCACGCCGTGGCTTGGATCAACCACCACGACTATTTTGCCACTATGATTAAGATCCATCGCTATTTCAGTGCCGATAATGCCTGCACCAATCACTAGAACCGTCTGTGCATTTTGTAGTTGCAACTGCGCGCTATCAAACTCACGTAAGCTGTTTAAGGTAATAACACTGTCAGTGGCATTGCCAAGCATAGGGGGTACAAAGGTTTTTGCTCCCGTCGCTAACACCAGTTTTGCATATGGATAAGCAACGCCATTAACAAACACTTGTTGTTGAACGCTATCAATACAATCAACCTTGGTAAAAGCATGCAGAGTAATATTATTCTCGCTGGCAAACTCTTGTGCACTCAGACGGATTAAATCAGCACTGTTTTGCTTGTTACTAAATACATGGCTCAAATCCGGTTTATTGTAATCGTGGCCTTCATCAAGGGTAAAAACGGTTATTGGTAAGTGCTTATCTGTGCGTCTAATGGTTTTGATTAATTGATATGAGCCAAAGCCGCTACCAATGATAATGATGGGTGCACTCATGATGCTTTCCTTTCAGCAATAGGGACAAATACATCTTTGCCAAGGCCACAATCTGGGCAAAGGAAAAAGTCTGGTACTTCGCTCCACGGTGTTCCTGGTTCTACTTCTTGATTAGGCTCACCCAATACTGGCTCATATACCCAATTACACACAGTGCAGAGCATATTTTGTGAATCACTCATTGCTGTCGCTGTTGTACATGTCGGTTTGATTGCTTGAGTTGTTTGGACTGCTTGCGTTGGCTTAGTGGTTACCGTGGCTTGAGCGCTCTTAGCTAGCGATGCAGGTGAAATGGATTTTACATTACTTAAATCATGCCATGCCCAGCTTTTGGCTATCTGGCGACCATGCTCACGGCATTCGCGCATCGCTTTACCATCGGGTCGCCATTTTGCTTTTAAGCCGACAATGGTTTCAAATCCGGCATCCGTAAGACGGGTGTGAATACGGTCAACCGCGCCGCCGTTCCAACCATAACTTCCAAATGCACCGGCTTTCTTATCTTTAAAGCGCAAGCCTGTGATCTCTTCTAACATGCCCGCGACTTTTGGCATCATGACATTGTTCATGGTCGATGAACCCACCAAAATACCTTTAGAGCGGAACACATTAGCTAAGATGTCATTTTTATCATGACGGGCCACATTAAACACTTTAACTGACACCACCGGGTCAACGTCGTGGATCCCTTGAGCAATGGCATCGGCCATCATGCGGGTGTTATTAGACATTGAGTCGTAAAAAATGGTGATTCTGTCTTCTTGATAATTATCTGCCCATTGCAGATATTGATGAATAATCTGGGTAGGGTTGTCGCGCCACACCACGCCATGGGCAGTAGCAATCATGTCTACAGGCAGGTTAAAACTCAGCACTTCGTTAATTTTAGCGGTAACCAGTGAGCTAAACGGGGTTAGAATATTGGAGTAATAACGTAAACACTGATCCATTAATTCAATTTGGTCTACTTCATCATTAAATAAATGCTCATCACAATAATGCTGACCGAACGCATCATTACTAAATAGCACAGCATCTCCCGTTAAATAGGTCATCATACTGTCTGGCCAATGCAACATTGGGGTTTCAATAAACACCAACTGCTTGCCATTACCAATATCAAGAGTATCGCCGGTTTTAACGATATTAAAATTCCACTCGGTATGGTGGTGTAAGCCAGTAATGGAGTCGATAGCATTTTCGGTACAATAAATTGGCGTATTAGGGATTTTAGCCATCAAAGCTGCTAACGCACCTGAGTGATCTTCTTCTGCATGGTTAATGACGATGTAATCAATCTTATCGAGATCAATTTCCATCTCAAGATTTTGAATAAATTGCAGGCTGAAACGATGGTCAACAGTATCAATTAAGACATTTTTTTGTTCACGGATAAGGTAACTATTATAACTCGTCCCTTTAGTGGTTTTATATTCAGTGCCATGAAAGTCCAATATTTCCCAGTCACGTTGTCCAACCCAATCGATGTTATTTTTAATGTGAATTGTCATATGTACACCTGTAATAAATGAGAAGTTAAAGTTCAAAGATAAAGATTCAAAAGTTAACTTCGTTATTGCAGGTGACGTGCCAACTAGTTAAGTGGCTGATAAATAAAGATAGTACTGTGTTTGGTGAAGTCATGATTGTCATTAAGACAGCTTGTTAGTGTGTCTATATGACATCTGATTGTCATTATGACTTTGTTGGTGAGGCTCTATTGGGTGATTGTCAGACAAAATGTGTTATCTGGATGATTGTTGTACTTTATAAATAGTTAGCTGATTGATATGACAGAGCCATAGCCGTAACGGTTATTAATAAGCCGATATTAATGACTTAGATAGTCAGAATGAATTACTTGGTTAATAGCTTTGCTAGGGTCAATATACCTGACTCTAATGGACTATCTTTACGATAGACAATCGATAGTTGAACATGTTTTGGACCATAGCTCACTGGTGTCATAACCAGTGACTTTTCATACCGACTGCCAGCAACCATATTTTTACCAATAATGGTGTAACCTAAACCCGCCGCGATACAACCTAAAACACCATCAGCACTGCTCATTACCATGAGTTCATCATTACCTCGGCCAGCCTTTTGTTGCCAAATAAGGGCATGTTTTCTATAGCCACAGCCTTCATCGCGTACAAACAAAACCGGATCATGTTCACTGTCTCGTGGAGTCACCATAATCAGTTCTTCTTTCACAATCGGGATAATAATAAGGTTTTCATGTTTAGGCGCATTACCTATCGCAGCGCAGTCAACTTTATTGTTCAACACCGAAAATACCAGTCTTTCGCTGGTGTCAGTATGAATTTTCGTTCTAATTTCAGCGTGATTCAGCTTGAGTTTTTTGAGTGCCATAGGCATATGAACCGCTGCAAATGTTTCTGGCATACCAACTCGTAACTCGTAAGTTCCTTTATTGCGCAAAATGGCAGAGGTTGCTTGGTATTCTAATTGTAAAATCTGATCTGCATACTCGCAAAGCTGTTGTCCACTAGGCGTTAACTGTAATTTTCGGCCAATGATAGTAAATAGCTTAGTATCCAGTTCTTTCTCGAGTTTTTTAATCCGGTTGGTGATGTTGGACTGAACCGTATGCAACTTATCAGCAGCACCTTTAATGCCGTCTTCATCAACAACGGCTTTAAACGTTTTTAGCATTAATATTTCCATATAGTTCTCTTAATAAGAAGTGTTTGTTCTCAATAATTCAATTTTTTAGATTAGCAGGTTGACGTATTGTTTGTTAATGGTTTCACTTAAAAAGTGACTTTGATGTTACTAGAGCTAACAAAAGTCCGCGTCTATTTTGCTGGTATCTGTAGTTTAATTGTCACGGTTGGAGTGGCTAGATTTTCCTATAGCTTGTTGTTACCGATGATGCAGGACGGTGCAGG
>NZ_JACJFI010000146.1 GCF_014164505.1 Shewanella sp. SG41-4
AGATGATAGACGTTCAATATTAGTAGGATTAACAAGCGAAGGCATGGCGCTTCATAAACACCACAATCGCATGCATATACAACTGACGGAAGATATTACTCGTCATTTAGATCAAAATTCGATAGATGTTCTGACCAAGAGTTTTGAAAAAATGAACCGAGAATTCTAATCTTCAGATTGTAGAATATGATGTTACAACGTCAAATGAAGTGCTAATAAGAGAACAAGTAAATCGTTATATATCAGTATTTTGGGCGTAAAAAAAATACTTTAGATAGTGCTTGTTTTATTTTTGAATCAACATTAGTTTTGGACACACGAAGTTTGTGTCCAAAACTATTTATCTATTCTTTAAAAGTGTTACTTTCAGATACTGCCATGACTTCACCATCGTCAGCAATTTGAAAATATAACGTCTTTTTATCTTCTGCATTAGTGGCACTCACAATATAAACGCCTCCTGTAACGCTAAAGACCGTTACATCTGCAACGGTAATATTTTTCCATGATACCGGAAGCTGACCAACCGCATAGCCGAAGTCCTTAAATGTCATTTGTTTTGCAGACTTAATGACAACACTGATGGCAGCATTATCATTCATATGGCCATGGCTTGAATGTGCCAGCGAATAACTGCTGATTAAACAGCTCAAAAGCACCATTGTAAAAAGTAATGTTCTCATAAATTTCCCCTTATTATTTTAAACCGATCATTTTAAACCAATCATTTTAAACCAATCATTTTAAACCGATGACTTTGTATTGTCCTTTTACCAATAACTGCACTGCTACCGGTTGATTAGACTTATTTTTCCAATACCATCCGTGGGAACCAGCAAAAGGTGCCGTAAAACTACCTTTCATATCAGCCGACGTCGCGATGACATAACTTTCGTAATATCCTGAGGTATCTCCCTTTGGCTCACCATGGAGGTCAACAAATAAAGCCGTCCCATCTGTTATCCATTCATAGGTCATTTTTTCAAATTGTTGCATGTCGAATTTATATTCTATTCCACGCCCTGCAGGTACCATCACTTCTATCGTTTGAAACTCATTAGAGCCTTCGGCAGGAGCGCTTTGTTGCACTTCTGGTTCTGCCGCTTGCGCTAATACTGTGACACCTATCTTTTGTCCAATTCCAGTCGGATCGATGTTGTATTCGGCGGGTAAAATTAGCGTAACTAAAGCAATGCCTGCTACGACAATCGCCGATAGAGCGGCTTTAATTAACGTACTGCTGCTGACTGTATGTTGCATATTTATCTCTTTTTTATTTGTTAATTACGAAGCCAGTCAGTTGATACACAATCAACATGACACCCGCGCTCATTAATAGTGTGTTTGTAAGCGTAGAAAAACGCTGAAATGAAGGCCATTTTCGCCATACATTAATGACAATCAAAATAACCACTAGCGCAGCAAATTGACCCAGTTCTACACCAATATTAAAGGCCACTAGATTGGTAAAAAGGCCTTCTTTTGGTAAATTGAACTCCTGCAACTTAGTCGCTAAACCTAAACCATGAAACAACCCAAAAATTAATACTGCCCATTGGGTATTAGGCTGCCAATTAAAGCAACGCTTAAAGCCGCCTAAGTTATCAAATCCTTTGTACACGACAGATAAACCAATAATCGCATCAACGAGGTAGGCATTAACTTGAATATCGCCTAAAACACCAAGTAGTAAGGTAGTGCTATGGCCAATAGTGAACATCGTGACATATAAGAAAACATCCCGGCTTCTATATAAGAAAAAGATAACACCAACCAAAAATAATAAGTGGTCATAGCCGGTAATCATGTGCTTAGCACCAATGTAGAGAAAAGGTACAAACTGCACGCCACTATTTTGTTCTAAAAAAGCTCGAGTGTTGTCATCAACCCCATGTGCAAATACTTCGATACTGATAAAAGCACAGCCAATGAGGATGGCGAACAAGCAATAGCTTGATAATTTACTTAGCATTGGATGACTCCAAAGTGTCTGTTTCAGTCAAAATAGCTTCCTTATGGGGGTGTAACATTCGATATAGTGGAATGCGGTAAGCAAAACAAATAAATCAGTGGGTAATCGGTTTTTTACTTTTACGGTTCTAACGAATTGATTCATTCATAGTCCTGATTCAATGGATGAAATAAGTCTCAATTAGATGATGGAGACCATCTACCATTAATACCGTAAACAGCATTGCAGTTAGAAAACACAGTCCCGTAAATACCAGAGTAAGTTCGGATATTTGGCTCTGTGGTGATAGAAGCTTTTGTACCCTCAAAGTAATTTGATCATGACTAAAATGACTAACCAGACTCCCCTCACAACTTTGAGGAAACTGACGTTGTTTCTTGGCTACTGAAATTAATGTTTGTGCCACATCAAGGTTATCGTGATAACCCGTTACGACGGAGTCTGCTTGTTGTTCTGTGAGCAAGGTAAAATGCTGTTGTAAAATGCGGCGAATTGGCTTTGGATAAAGCAGACAGAAAAAAGAGTAAATACTTTTAAATAGAGGATCTCTTGCACGAACATGCGCCAATTCATGTTGGATAATGATATCCAAAGCCGATGGTTCAAGCTGTTGAAGTAATCCAGTGGTAAGATAAACCCTAGGCTTGAGCAAGCCGATTGTAAAAGCTGCTGGGATGCTTAATGCAATAGAATAAATAGTCTGATTATTATCACAACTTATAGGTTGCACATCTGAAAATTTAAAAAGGTTGTGCATCGCGATTGAATGTCGACGAATTTGAGCAAACGCAAGGTTAACCATCACAGCCAATACGAGGGCTGCAACAACCAACGTTAAGCCATGCCAGCTTGTTAACTTGAACACATCAATATGGTGCCAATGAGCAATTTTTTCCATCAAAGCGATTAAATTATTAGTATCTTGACGTGGAAAAAATATGACAACGCAACATAAAGCTATCCACCAAGGCGCGGTTGCTAATAGCCATAACGTTCGCTTTCGAGCAATAAAACCAAATGAATTGAGGTTATTTTTAATCAACGGGATAATGGCAGATATTAATATCGTCACGATAACGAAAGCCGTTATTGTAACACTCATTAAATTCAACAAAATAGCCTCGTTACCCTCCAGCATCTTATGTTTGCCTGCTACGTAACTGGCGTTGCTGTTCGATAAGTTTTTCCAACGCTTCAAATTGAGCATCATCGAGATTGGCTGATGAGGAAGCAAAAGCAGCAATAAGACTATGCTCGCCATCTTCGATAAAATCGGCTGTAACATCTGTAATTAACGTGGCGATGAGCGATTCACGATCGACTATAGCGGTATACAAATGTGCATGCCCCTGCTTAGTTCGGCTTAACAGACTCTTCTTAAATAATCGATCTAATGTAGTTTGAATCGTGTTTAACGAGTTACCACGACTCATCCCAACGGCAATATGAACACGCTTCGCATCGGCTTCTTTTTCAGACCAAAGGAATTGGAGCACTAACTTTTCTAGATCGCCTAATTGCATTACATAGTTCTCTTAACAACGTATGCAATAGTATGTCAAACTAAAAACCTATCGGCAATAGGTTTTTGTAAGCGTGATTGATAGATAATCTATAACATTGATAATTAATAATATTTTATTAATGAAACGATTTCTATTTTAACCTAAGAGTTAGCAACTCTGACGATAATTTAGCAGCACTAATCTTTCGATGCCGTTCATTACCAGCACGGTAATGATTTGTTTTTATGGCGAAAATGTATCAATAACCATAATGGCAACCATAATATCCTTTGAACAATAACTCGCTTTATACCCAGTAATAAGATTTGCGTCACGAGGAACTCGGTGTAAAAGAGCATGAATGATATTGGGCTAAAATCCCACAGCACTCGTATCATATGCAAATAATCATCACTAAGGGTTACACAATGTTTTCATTTTTAAAGCCAGACCCAGTCAAAAAATTACGTAAAAGTTATGACTTAATACTCGAACAAGCCATGCAAGCCCAGCGTAAAGGCGATATTAAAACTTATTCATTACTCACGGCTGAATCAGAACAGGTTTGGGCTAAAATTGCCGCTTTAGAAGCTGCAAGTAAATAATCGTTATAGTTAAGCCATTGCAAACAATGCGATCATAGAACATGTAACGAAGAGCTTTTTGGTAGGCCTTGATAATTCAAAGATAATGTAATTAAGATATATGTGAACCACCGTCAAGAATCGCCCCTTATTTAACGTTATGCTACGTAGGTCAAGGTCAATTAATACGCTAGTGATACTGGCAATGATGTTATTGACTCGTTACTGATGACATTCGTTATGGCACGTTATTGAGGAGAATGGGTATGTGGTGGCGAGTAACCATTATCAGCTTGGCTTATCTATTATTGGGCGCACATTTCTTACGTTTTGATCAGCATATATTGGCGATTATCGCCATTTGTTTGCCATTGTTGATGTTCATTCGACATTCATTTGTTTGTACATTACTCAAACTGGGATTACTGATCAGTGTGGTATTTGTGTGGGCGGTAACCACGTTTAATTTCATTGATATGCGCATTGCACTCGAACAACCTTGGTTAAGATTAGCCATTATCATGATATCAGTCATGATATTTACTTTGTTTGCGGCGTTTTCAACCAACGGCCTTAATCAAAAATTGAGGCGTTAGTCATAGCGAGAGTTACTTTTTCGGCTTCAACCATTTATAAATACTATCTTTACGGTAAAACAATAGCGCCGCAAATAACGCAATATAAATACTGGGTTCAATAATTTCAGACTTTACCGACCAATAAAAGTGGATTGGTGCCAATATTGCAGCCAGATAAATCCAATTATGCAATGATTGCCAGCGCTTACCCATACTGCGTTTAATCCGGTTCGGAGAGGTTATCGCCAGTAATAAAATGATAATCAAGGTCGCTGCGCCAACTAAAATATAAGGCCGCTTTATGACCTCTTCAAACAATAATCCCCACGCAAATAGCAAATCTAAGCTTATAAATGCACTTATGTGCAACAGCACATAGGCGCACACATACAAGCCCACCAAACGACGAGTTTGCATCAGCGCCGCTATTTTAAAGCGCTTGGCAATCGGTGAAATAAGCAGTGTCGCTAATAAGCTGTTAATCGCGCCCATGCCTGTGTAGTGAATAATGTACTGCACCGGATCGCCACCGGCATTGTCTGTTAACACTAGCGCCACGAGATAAAAGGCTGGCAATAAAAAACTAATATGCAACAACACCTTTAACCAAAATAGACCTCGAGGGCTTATCCGCATTAGTAAAACTTCCTCAAATCGATATTTTTGTATAAATCGGCCACTGAATCGCCATAACCATTGAACATTTGCGTAGGAATACGTTTAGCAGAAAATAAACCGCCTTCGCCAATACTGCGCTCAGATGCTTGCGACCAACGAGGATGGTCTACTTCAGGGTTTACATTGGCGTAAAAACCATACTCACTTGAGGCCAATTGATTCCAGCTTGTCGGTGGCTGCTTATCCATCACCCGAATACGCACAATAGACTTAATACTTTTAAAGCCATATTTCCAAGGCACGACTAAGCGGATTGGCGCACCATTTTGTGGCGGCAAGGTTTTACCGTATAAGCCTACGGCTAAAAACGATAAGTCATTCATGGCCTCGGCAACCGTTAAGCCCTCAACATACGGGTAATGGATCCCACCACCCATTAAGCGGCTCTTTTGCCCCGGCATTTGGTCTGGGTCAAATAGGGTTTCAAAGGCAATGTGGGTCGCATTACTTTGCACGCCGGCTTGTTTAAGTAAGCTGGCTAACGAAAAACCGACCCACGGAACCACCATCGACCAAGCTTCAACACAGCGTAAGCGATAAGTGCGTTCTTCAAGGGCAAAGCGCGTCGTCAGCTCATGTAAATCTAAGGTAATCGGTTTATCGACTAAACCGTCGATGGTTAACGTCCACGGATCAACCTTAAACCCTTGGGCATTATCAACTGGGTCCGATTTACTGGTACCAAACTCATAGAAATTATTGTGACGAGTCACTTTGTCTTCAGGGGTTTTCGGATTAGGTAACGCAAACTTGGCAGGTGTGGCGTATTGTAAGCCTTGAGTCACAAAAGGATTTTGCGCTTTTTGCTCGCCAAATAAATCAAAAATACCGGCTTGAACCTGACCAGGTAAACTCGCTCCCAATGCACCTAAACCCAAGGCTTTAATAATGTTACGGCGATCATTAAATACCGACTCAGGCGTAACTTGGTTATCAGGAAGCTGCCAAGAAGCACGTTTTTGTATGCCTTGAGTAAAACGTTTTTTACCGGTCATAAATCACCTCGTTAAAATATTTGTCGACAGCCAAGTGCTACCATAATCTGCCTTACGTCTCTCAATAGACAGGTAAAAAGCTATTTTTATTTCAGCTAATGGTTAAAAACAACTAAAAAACCGTTAACCTTTATCTATTCGCAAAATAGCACATTGAGTACGTCATCATAGTTGTCTATACGCACCAATATTGCGAGTAGATTTAAATTTAATCATTAACAACAATATTTCATTAAATCCTTAGTTTACCCCTTGCAGCTGCTTATTAGCCGTGCGACCCTTAACCATTATTTTCTATCGGTTTTTGTTATGCCTTTTGCAGTGTCGTTAACTCCTCCTCAAATTGCAGCTTTGATTGCTGTCGCGTTTGTTGCCTTTTTAATTGGCGCCCTAATCAATCAACGATTAACTCGTAAACGATGGGAGCAGCTTAAACTTCAACACGAACAACAAACACTGCAACAGCTCAACGAAGTTCAAATTGAAATGTCGAGATTACAAGATAATCTCGATGATAAAATCGATCACAGCAATCATCTGCAAAGTAAGATAGAAGATTTAATTGCCCAGCTTTCTAGTGCAGAAACTAAAGCCGATCGGGTTAACCTTGTTGAGCAACAAATGGTCGACACCCAACATCGTTTAATGGAATCGCAGCTCAACTTAGCCAAGTCAAACGCGGTGCAACAAACCATTTTGGTAAAAGCAGAAACAGAGCAAAAGTCATTACAAGATAAAATCGTGCTACTCGAGTCTGCTGAAGAACGCCTTAAACTGCAATTTGAAAACCTGGCTAATCGGATTTTTGAAGAACGCAGTGAAAGCTTTAAACAACAAAATGTCTCGCAAATTGACGGTGTTCTCGGGCCACTGAAACAACAATTAGAAGGTTTCAGACGTCAAATTCAAGAGTCGTATACACATGAGCAATCTGAACGTAGCGCATTAAAACATCAGTTAGATAATTTGCGCGATCTCAACTTAAAAATGAGCCAAGACGCCATTAACCTCACCAAAGCGCTTAAAGGTGACAATAAGCAGCAAGGTAATTGGGGTGAAGTCATTTTAGAGCGCGTACTACAAGAAAGTGGTTTACGCGAAGGCCATGAGTACCAAACCCAACAAGATTTAAAAGACGATAATGGCAAGCGTTTTAAGCCCGATGTTATCGTGCATTTACCCGAGCAAAAAGACGTGGTGATCGATGCAAAAATGTCGTTAGTTAGCTATGAACGCTACTTTAATAGCGAAGACAAAGTCATTCGAGACCAAGCCATAAAAGAACATGCATTATCGATTAGGCAGCATATTAAAGGCCTTAGTCAAAAAGATTATCATAAGTTGCATGGCCTTAAGAGCTTGGACTATGTGTTAATGTTTATTCCCATTGAGCCGGCATTTTTACTGGCCATTGAATATGACCCAAGCTTGGTTAATTTCGCTTTAGAGCAAAATATTATGCTGGTGAGTCCGACCAATTTATTAGTGGCTTTGCGTACTATCAATAATATATGGCGTTATGAGTACCAAAATCAAAATGCGCAAAATATCGCCAAACAAGCAAGTCGTATTTACGACAAATTATGCGGCTATCTTGAAGATATGGAAAAGCTCGGTCGCGCCTTAGATACAGCAGATAAAAGCTATCAAAGTGCCATGGCAAAATTGTCTTCTGGCAAAGGTAATGTCATTAGACAAGCGCATTACATGCAGCAATTAGGCGTCGACACCAGCAAGCAGTTAGATAAACAATTGCTCAACCGTGCACTTGACGAGTCAGTCGAAAAGCACGCCAGTAATAGTTAATCGATAAAATGAGTGATGATTAATCTTTATTTAAGCAATAAGGCTAATAGTCACTCAAAGCCGTATAGATTCATTAACAGCACACTTATTAGCGATTAATTAGCATACATACTGATAGCAAATGAAATACAGAGGCGGAGATAGTCATTTAAATGCGTAACACTTGGGCGAACACTTTAATTACTGGCGCATTATTATTCAGCACATCATTGGCCTTTATTGGTCAAGCTAATGCGCTGACTTCACAACAGCAACGTTATCTAGATGCTCGCCAGGCTCTGGATAAAAATCAACTCGACAAGTATCAAACCCTGCGCAACAAACTCGGCGACTACCCATTAACGGTTTACCTTGATTACCACGCCAAAATCGACAACATAGTTCAATCTCCTGGCGACAAAGCACTTAATGCTATTAACCAATTCGATACTACGCCACTTTATAACAATGCGCGTTACCGTTACCTGCTCAATGCCGGTAAAAAACAACGTTGGCAAGACTTTCTAGTGATCTCACCTGACACGCCTAATGATATCCGTTTACAGTGTTATTACTATCAAGCACAACTTGATGCCGGTAATAAAGAGATGGCTTACAAAGGTGTAGAACGCCTATGGGTTCATGGCTATTCACGCCCTAATGAATGTGATGCGGTGATAAACAAATGGACTAAAGCGGGCTATCGCACCCAAGAACTTATCTGGGCCAGAATGCTGCTAAGCTTCAATGCCGGACAATCAAGCTTGCTGAGCTATTTATCGCAAAAAGTCACCCAACACGATAATGAAGCAAAACTACTATTGTCGGTGTATCGCGATCCCAATATTTTGCGTCACATGAACAGGTTTTCCAGCTCTAAACCCATCGTGGGCGATATTGTTGACGCCGGATTACGTAAGCTGGCGCAAAAGGATTTACATCAAGCGATTAAGTTGTATGTTAAATATCAAAAAAACAATCGCTTCAGCGATATTGAAGGGCGCCAACTTAACCGCTATTTAGTCCGTCGAGCGTTGATTAAACAAGACGCCAAACTGGTGACGCATATTGATAACATGCTGCCATTACTAAAATCTGATGACTTATACGAAATGCGTCTGCGCTGGGCTATTCGGGAGCAAGACCTCAGCACGGTAGAGAAGTATTTAGCGTTATTGAGCGATCAAGGTAAAGCTGATTCTCGCTGGCAATATTGGCAAGCTAAGATGACTTCGCGCCATGATAAAAACCGCGCAACTCAATTACAGTCGACCTTAAGTGGTGAACGTAATTTTTACGGTTTTAACGCGGCTGAAGCGCTAGGCAAACCTCTGGCGATGAACGACGACAATTTAACCCCGAATCCTGAGTTGCAAGCGACGTTAAACCAAGATCCTGGTTTGGCGCGCGTAGTTGAATTAATGGCCTTAGATAAGCAAATTGATGCTCGTAACGAATGGCTGTATTTAATGCGTCGCCACAACAGTGAAATGACCGCCCAATATGGTCTATTTGCGTTAAATAATGGCTGGCATGCGTTTAGTGTTGAATCCAGTATTCAAGGCCAATTATGGAATTCACTTGCTCTGCGTTTTCCTGAAGCAGCAAACGATGAGTTCCTCAAAGCCAGTAAAAAGTTTTCGGTGAACATAGATGAAATCCGCGCTATTTCTCGTCGAGAAAGTGCGTTTTATCTGTATGCCACATCGGGTGTGGGGGCTAGAGGTTTAATGCAATTAATGCCCGCTACCGCCAAAGAAACGGCCAAAAAGAACAAAATACCTTTTAATAACGTAAAAGACCTGTACGACCCGAAAGTGAACATTATGTTAGGCAGCGCCTATTACAGTGAATTACTGAAGCAGTTTGGTCAAAACCGCGTGTTAGCAACAGCAGCGTATAATGCCGGTCCTGGTAGCGTTAGACGCTGGTTAAGACAGTCTAATGGCAGCTTAGATGTGATGAGTTTTATTGAAACGATTCCTTACACTGAAACTCGTGAATATGTTCAAGCAGTACTAAGTTACCGAATGATATTTCAACAACAAAAATCGTTAAGCGAAGGTATGTTTAGTTCAAAAGAGCTCAGCTACCTTTATTAATCGCGATTCATTGTTAGTAGCTGTTTTTAGCTCTAGTAGCCGTTGTTAATTGCTCGCCGTTAGTGAGTTGTTGTTCACAATAGCCGCCACGCTGTGGCGGTGTATTTTATTTCACACAGGCCAGCAAGATAACGTATGCTTTAAATATGTTATAGACTCGCAGAGTATTGCAACTGACTTGCGGGTTGATTCAGTAGGCAATTGGGTGCTGATAACGTTAAATTGTGGCGATAAACCATAATTAGCAAATGTAGTGATAATTCATCACTAGAAACAGTAACGATAAGCTATATTGATAAACCATAGCGATAAACCATAGCGATAAACCATAGCGATAAACC
>NZ_JACJFI010000147.1 GCF_014164505.1 Shewanella sp. SG41-4
CCAAAATAAACGACGGTTTTTCATATACCTTCCTTCGAAAAGTAAAACCAATTTACTGGTTAATGCTGACATATTATCGGTTAATACCTTAGCAGCAAACAACTAAATTACATGTTATGTTTATCATAGTATAAAAATAATAGCACATTGTCATACCTTTAAAAATATTGGTAATAGACTTGATTGATATCAGCAGGTAAATTGGTAAAACAATTTATTGACATAACCTGAATGATTGGTTAGTTTCTATTCAAGCAAAAGTGTTCCTTTAGCAGAATAATGTAAACCTTGTGTTTACGCACAAAAAAGGAAATCGACTAATCTGGGGAGGTTAATGTGAAATTTAACGAGACAAGCAATGCTTTGAGATTAACAGGATTTAAGTTGCTATCGAGGTCAGTGATTTATGACTCGGCACTAATATCCCTGTTAAGCACTAATAAGCGTGCAACAGAGACAAGCGAGTCAACACAATAACAGCACGTCACAGTCTCTTAAATGGCAAAGTAATTGGACTAGGTTAAGCTTACGGCTCAATACCATAAGAGTATCGTCAGCCAAATAACTTACCATTTCCAGACGGCTTTAATCACTATGCGCAGGCAGCGGATGATCTCGATTTCTTGGCTAACTTTACAGTGACAGATTGCTTATAGCTTTCTTTCAAAGCCCTGAACATGTTGGATGAATCACTAATAATTACCCTTAAATAACAACATAGTTGCTGATTATTCACATTCTGACGCTAACAAATTCTAAGGTGAAAAAGTAATTTTTTTAACCTTTACCCCGCGATAACTACTGAAAGTAGCCATGGGGATATCATTTAAACAGTATTAAACGAGAGACTAGATGAATCATTCAAATATCAGCACGCCAGCATCACGGCATTGGTTATTCACTCAGTTGTTAGTCTTCTTAATGCTTTGCACACCATCAATATACGTGCAAGCAAAGGATCGCCTAGTAGCAACCCAAATCGAATATAAGAAAGCACTAAAACAAGCTCAACCTGGCGATAAAATTATTCTCAAAAATGGCACATGGCAAAACTTTGAAGTGTTATTTATGGCAAAAGGCACAGCTGATGCGCCGATTGAATTAACTGCACAAACCAAAGGAAAAGTGATTCTGTCTGGTCAATCAAACCTTAAATTGGCTGGTGAATACCTACAGGTCTCAGGGTTAGTCTTTAAAAATGGCTATACACCGAGTAATGAAGTCATTGCCTTTAAGAAAAGCAAAACAGAGTTAGCTTATCACTCCCGTGTTACCGAAGTGGTTATAGATAACTATAGCAATCCTGATAGACAAGAATCAGATTATTGGGTCAGCCTAAACGGCCAAAATAACCGACTTGACCACAACCACTTTATTGGTAAACGCAATGTTGGTGTTACTGTAGCTGTGCGTTTAGACAGTGAAAACAGTCAGCAAAATCATCATCGAATTGACCACAACTATTTCGGTCCTCGACCAATTTTGGGATCAAACGGTGGCGAAACCCTCAGAATTGGCACCAGCCAATATTCACTCACTGATTCTTTTACCGTGGTGGAAAATAATTATTTTGATCGCTGCGATGGCGAAGTCGAAATTATTTCGGTCAAGTCAGGTAAAAACCGTATTCAAAATAACGTCTTTTATGAATCAAGAGGCACATTAACCCTAAGGCACGGTAACGGTAATATTATCGACAGCAATGTGTTTTTGGGTAATGGCGTTGAACATACCGGCGGGATCCGCGTGATTAACCGCGATCAAACCATTACTAACAACTACCTAGAAGGCTTAACCGGCAGTCGTTTTGGCAGTGGTTTTACCATCATGAATGGTGTGCCTAACTCGTCAATCAATCGTTACCATCAGGTGGTTAACGCCAATGTTAATAACAACAGTTTTATTAACCTTGACCATATTGAACTGGCTGCAGGCAGTGACAACGAGCGATCTGCTGTACCCTTAGACAGTAAATTAAGCCAAAACCTATTTGTTGGTTCAAGAGCACCATTTACACTATACGACGATGTAAATGGTCTCACCTTTACCGATAATGTCAGTAACTTTGCGACCAAGGCACTTAATCCCGTGCTCGCGAAAGGCATTAACTCTCAAAAAATCACCATGCAACGAGCTGCAAACGGCTTGGTATACCCAAAGGATGCAAAACTTGCTGAATACGGTGCCAACAAAACTCTTACTCCAACATTAAAACAAGATACTGGTGCTTCGTGGTATCCAAAAACAGAACCCACTGTTGCATTCCAATCAGGTAAAACAATAAACGTTAGCGCAACTGACGATGAGTTAGCAGATGCAGTAAAAGATGCCCAACCAGGTGATATTTTATTACTCAAAGATGGCCAATATAGCATCAGTAAAATACTAAAAGTCAGCAAAACGTTAACCTTTAAAGCAGCTAATGCACATAAAGCCATTATCAGCTTTGAACGCCCTACTCTGTTTGAGATTCAAGACAACGGCAACTTGCAACTAGATGGTTTAGTCATTACAGGCTTAAACAGCCCAGATGCTGCGGGTAATAGTGTGGTAAGAACTCGTAAATGGGGCATGTTAACCAATTACCGTTTTGAGATGACTAACAGCATTGTTGAACAACTCAATGTGAATCATTCATTCCATTTCTTCGATTCTGGCAGTCGTGCTTTTGCCGACATGATTAATGTTAACCATAGTCAATTCCGTCATATTACCGGTGATTTATTTCGTTTAGATAAAGAAACCGACGATTTGGGTATTTATAACACCGAATACCTCATATTAGACAATAACCAGTTCGACGATATTGAAGGTGCTATTGCCTCGGTATACCGCGGTGGAACGGATGAGAGTACTTTTGGTCCTCATGTATCAGTTACTAACAATGTCTTCACTAGAGTAGGTCAAGGCGGTCGGAATAAAACTGGCGCGTCATTGAAGCTACTTGGGGTTCAAATGAGCCAAATAGAGCACAATCAATTTAACGACAGCGCCCCAATTGTTGTTGATCACACCGTCGGTGAACCACAAACACGCATTGCACATAATCAGTTTACTAATACCCCTAGTCCACTAGTAACTGAGTTAGTTGCAATAGGTAAACACACAGCAGATATCAACAATAACAAAGTGCAAAAACTATGAATAATTTCAATATAACGGCAGGCGTAGGCCCAGTGACGCATGTAATTAAGCTGGTCGGAAAAATAGCGTTATTGGTATCAATGACGTGCGCTATTTCGCTGCCAGTAATCGCGGCGGATCATCCGAATTTAGTCATTAATCAGCAAGATGTGGCCGCAATGAAACTGGCCATCATTCATCCCGGGGCATTTAAAAATGCATTTGATGCCAAACTTAGCGCCGTTGAATTAGGTCTTACTCAACCAATTGAAGTGCCAGTACCAAAAGATGCGGGCGGCGGTTATACCCACGAAAAGCACAAAAGCAATTATCAACAAATGTATGATACTGGCATTATTTATCAGCTAACTGGTGATAAAAAATATGCCACATACGTTAAAGATATGTTGTTGCAATACGCCACTCTTTACCCAACGCTACCTTTGCACCCTATGCGTAAAAGTAACAATGAAGGTAAGCTTTTCTGGCAGGGACTCAATGAAGCAGTTTGGTTAGTACACACGATTCAGGCTTATGACTTCGTTTATGATGCGTTAACACCTGAAGAACGTAATACTATCGAAACAGGTGCTATAACGCCTGTGGCATTATTTTTGTCGGAACAATCACCGCACACCTTTAATAAAGTTCATAACCACGGGACTTGGGCCACCGCAGCTGTGGGAATGAGTGGTTATGTGCTGGACAAACCATTATGGGTTGAACGTGCACTGTACGACTTAAATCTCGCCAAAAAAGGCGGTTTTATGCGTCAGCTTGACGAGTTGTTTTCACCTGACGGTTATTATAATGAAGGGCCATATTATCAACGTTATGCGTTAATGCCATTTGTGACGTTTGCTAAAGCCATAGAACTAAACGAACCACAACGTAAGATATTTCAATACCGCGATGGCATTTTACTTAAAGCCATTTCGAGCACTGTTGAACTCAGCTATAACAAGCTATTTTTTCCGCTTAACGATGCGATTAAAAGCAAGGGAATTGACACCATCGAGTTAGTTAACGGTGTGGCTATTGCCTATGGCCTAAACGCTGATCCACGCTTATTAGACATAGCCCAACAACAAAACAATATTCTACTGACAGGCGATGGATTAAAAGTCGCTCAAGGATTAGATAATAAACTACAACAACCGTTTCCATTTACTTCGAAGTTGTTCCGCGATGGCCAACAAGGTGATGACGGTGCATTAGTGGTTATGCGACAAGGTAAAACCACCGACCAAGCTGTTGTATTTAAAGCAACCGCTCAAGGTTTAGGTCATGGTCATTTTGATAAGTTAACTTGGCAGTTTTACGATGCTGGTAATGAAATTGTATCCGACTATGGCGCTGCACGTTTTCTAAATGTTGAAGCTAAATTTGGTGGACGTTATTTACCTGAAAATGACACATGGGCAAAACAAACTATTGCCCATAACACCCTAGTTGTTGACGAGAAAAGTCATTTTAATGGCAAGCTTAAAGCGGCTAACAAGAATAACCCTACATTACACTTCTATTCAGCAAAGCAAGATCTCACCATTGCGTCGGCTTCTATCGACACCGCTTATGATGATGTCGCCTTTAAGCGCACTCTCGCCTTAGTCAATATCGAACAACGAGATGAAGTAATTGCCATCGATATTATGCGAGTGATAGCTAACAAGCCACATCAATACGACTTACCAGTGCATTACCAAGGGCAATTAATCGACACCAACTTTGATAGACAGGCGTCGCTAACTCAATTGTCTGCTTTAGGTACCGAAAATGGTTACCAACATCTATGGTTGTTAGCAACTGCTAACCTAGCCAAAGCCACTAATAAACTGGCTAAAGTCACTTGGTTAAATGATAACGGCCATTTTTATACCCATAGCACGTTAGTCAACACTAACTTCAACAATGCCACTAACGAGCAAATGTTATTCACCCAATTGGGTGCCAACGATCCGGATATGAACTTACGCCAACAGCAGTCGTTCATTCACCGAGTGAATGCCACTAATCATACTTATGTCAGCGTGATGGAGCCACACGGCGAGTACAATCCGTCAAAAGAATACACCCTAGAAGCCACCAGCAGTGTTGCTGAACTCATCCATCATCAACAAGCTGAGCTAGAAGCGGTGCAAATACACTTTACCGACGGACAACAATATTTATTGGCAATCAATCATGCTGATAACGCTGTGACTCAAGATACCCAAAGTGTCATTAGCGTCAACGGGGTGCAATACCCGTTTAGCGGACGCGCCGAATTATTAGACATTAAAGAATCCAAGTAACACAAAATTAAAATAAAAAGGAATAAACACCATGCAACAGAGTCAACATTTTTCATTTGGGGATAGCACCGAAATAGAAGATATCGGTGGTGGACTAAAACGCCAAATGCTGGGGTTCAACAATGAACTGATGGCAGTAAAAATTTGGTTTGATAAAGGCGCTGAAGGTTATGTTCATGCTCACCGCCATTCACAAGTATCGTATGTGGTTGAGGGCGAGTTTCATGTCAATGTCGATGGCGTGATTAAGGTACTTAACGCTGGTGATAGTTTCTTTGTGCCACCTCATGTAGACCATGGTGCAGTTTGCCCAACTGGTGGCATTTTAATTGATACCTTTAGCCCGGCTAGAGAAGACTTTGTTGAGGGCTTAGCATGAAAAAAGTCCCCCTTAAATTGAAGCACCTACGTTGGCTTGTTGTCAGCTTAGTGGCACTCGCGACTGTCATTAACTACATCGACCGATCTGCCCTTGCCATTATGTGGCCAGGCATTGCAGAAGATTTAGGTTTAGATAAAAGTGATTACGCCAACATTATTACCGTGTTCATGATCTCATATGCTATTGGTCAGTCACTATTTGGTAAGATATTTGATGCTATTGGTACTCGCCTAGGGTTTTTATTATCCATTGTGGTGTGGTCGGTCTCAATCGCCCTGCATGCTGTTGCAGCAAGCGTTACCTCATTTGCTATTTTTAGAGCTATGCTTGGGCTAGGCGAAGCGGGTAACTGGCCTGGTGCAACCAAAGCGAATGCTGAATGGTTTCCGATTAAAGAACGCGCCCTAGCACAAGGTATCTTCAATGCTGGTGCGTCTTTAGGCTCGATTATCGCCCCACCATTGATTGCCTTTTTGTATGCTTTTTTAGGATGGCAGGCAACCTTTATCGTCATTGGTAGTTTGGGTATTCTTTGGATTTTACCTTGGTTGATTGTTTATAAATCATCACCAGACTCACACCCATGGATCACTGAAGAAGAACGCCAACATATCTTAACCGGACAGCAATGCACTTCAGAAAAACAACAGGACAAAGAATATGTGCCCACTATGGGACAGTTATTACGTCACCGTCAAACTTGGGGAGTGATTGCAGCACGTTTCTTTATCGACCCAATCTGGTGGTTATTTGTTGCTTGGCTACCATTGTATTTAAACGAAAAATTTGGCTTTGATGTTAAACAAATTGGTGCATTTGCTTGGTTACCTTATGTAGGCGCTGCCATCGGAGCACTATTTGGTGGTTGGTTTAGCGGCCACTTAATGAGCCGAGGCTGGTCAGTAAATAAAGCCCGTCGTAGTGCAATTGTCCTAGGTTGTGTGGTTATGCTGCCAGCACTATTACTCACATCTCTCGCCGCAACACCTTGGATGGCAATGGGACTTATAGCGCTTATATTATTTGGTTTTCAAACGGCTATTGGCAACGTACAAACCTTACCTAGCGATTACTTTTCAGGTAAAACCGTTGGTACCTTGGCCGGCATTAGTGGCACATCGGCAGTATTAAGCGTGATTATCACCATCCAATTAGTACCGATGATGACCAAAGGTGGTGACTATACCCCGTTCTTTATTCTAGGTGCGGCATTAGTTCCATTAGCATTAATTTCGTTGTGGTTAGGCGGAAAAATTGAACCGGTAAAAAGGAAGGCATAACCGTGAAGAGTCTGTTTTTATTTGGTGAGTGCATGGTTGAATTACAGCGTGTAACGGCCACCAGCTT
Organism: Shewanella sp. SG41-4; assembly: GCF_014164505.1. Classification (GTDB taxonomy): domain Bacteria; phylum Pseudomonadota; class Gammaproteobacteria; order Enterobacterales; family Shewanellaceae; genus Shewanella. The sequence continues at coordinate 7,147 of NZ_JACJFI010000147.1, forward strand.
ACAGCAATCTTTTGCTGGTGATGTGTATAACACTGGGGTTTACCTTAAACGTACCTTTAGTGATGTTAACACGCACCTTGTCACAGCCATTGGCGAAGATAGTTTTAGCAAGGCCATGTTGCAGCGCTTTGAAGATGAAAATATTAATACTGATATGGTCTTTAAAAGTACTGACAAAATTGCTGGTCTGTATGCAATACAAACTGACAGTAAAGGCGAGCGCAGCTTTACATACTGGCGCAATGATTCTGCCGCAAAGCAAATCATGCAATTTATTGACGATGCAGCCATCAGTAAAATATCTCAGGCAGATATGGTGTTTTTTTCAGGCATTTCTTTAGCGGTGATTAAGGAAGAAGATCGAGACGCATTTTGGTTACTGATTAAACAATGTAAGCAAGCGGGTGTCAGTATTGTATTTGACCCTAACTACCGCGCAAGAATGTGGCACAGTCCGGACCAAGCAAAAGCACAGTTTGATATTGCGTTTAGTGTGGCCGATGTCGTACTGCCAGGTGTTGATGATTTTAATCAACTTTACAGTATTAGCTCCGTTGAAGACATCATTGCATTCTGTCAGCCTTACGACATTAACGAACTGGTGATTAAAAATGGTGAAAACGGCATTAATTATGTAATTAATGGCCAGCAACAGCATTTCTCAATCACACCAGTGACGAATGTTGTAGATACCACATCTGCGGGTGACTCATTTAACGGGGTGTATTTAGGCGCGCGCTTAACTGGCGCAGATATAAGCACAGCGATTAAATTAGCCTCCCAGGCTGCGGGATTTGTGATCCAGCATAAAGGCGCAATCGCACCTAAAATTGAGTTTCATCAATTTATTGAACGTCAAAAGTTGATGATGCAATAACAGCTAAATTGTAATCTTTTATAGCTGATATAAAGGCTTGATAACATGTAGTTATCAAGCCTTTTTTATTTATTAAGCGAAGATTGATATCTCGCTTATTAAGCCATTCGTGTTTTAGCTGCAAACCAAGTAATATTACTGAATGATATGGAGGATTTATCCTATAAAAGCAATAAGAAGACATTGAACATGGACTATTTAGCCATCAATAAACACGCATGGAATGAGCGAACCCAAATCCACCTCGACTCAACATTTTACGACTTAGACGCATTTATCCAAGGTAAGTCATCATTAAACCCCATTGAACTTGAACAAGTCGGCGATGTGCACAACAAAAGCCTGTTGCACCTACAATGTCACTTTGGACAAGACAGCTTATCGTGGGCAAGACTTGGCGCCAAAGTAACTGGCGTAGACTTATCAAGCGAGTCGATTGCTACAGCAAAAAAATTGGCTGCTCAATTACACTTACCTGCAACATTCATCAACAATGACATCTATCAATTTGGTGATCACAATACCGAGCAATATGACATCGTATTCACCTCTTATGGGGTGTTAGCTTGGTTACCAGACTTAACTCGCTGGGCGCAAACTATTGCTGGAGCATTACGTCCAGGCGGTGAATTCAATTTAGTTGAGTTCCATCCTTTTAATGATGTGTTGTGTGGTTATGGATACTTTGCACAGACACAACCGGATATCGAAGATGAAGTGACCTACACCGAAAACCACAACGACCAAATCGAAACCGTAGTCACTTGGCCGCACCCGATAAGTGAAGTCATTAGCGCACTTATTAGTGCAGGACTCAGTATCGAAGCGTTTAACGAACACCCTTACAGCCCCTACAACTGCGTTGAAGGTTTGGAGTTTGTGGTAGGCAAAGGTTACCAGCTAAAACATCAAGGTCATGTCATCCCGCTTATTTACTCTATTAAAGCAAGAAAGACAGCATAAATCATATTTATAGTTCGCTCTAACCACTTGATATTTAACACTGTCATAACGGTGTCGTCTACATGGCGTCACCGACAGTTGAACAACCTATTCATAGTATTGTTGACTACAGAGGTGAGGAATAAAAATGATTGTCAAAAAGTTACGAGAAAAAAATAATTGGTCACAAGAGCAACTAGCCCGATTAACAGGAGTAAGCTTAAGAACAATTCAGCGAGTAGAAGCTGGTAATAAAGCTAGTCTTGAAACACTTAAGTCTCTCGCCTCTGTTTTTGAAATTGAACTTTCGAAATTAACAGAGGTAATTACCATGCTAGATAAGAATTGTACCGAATGGAAAGCAGAACCTTGGTTTATCAAGTTTTTCCTGTTTGGAAGCACAAAACGTACACATATGATAATTTCAGAATACACATTATTGGCAATAGGGATTATTGCTTGGCTGATGTTTAAAACTATTGAACTTACCACCCCAATCGCATTTTTATTTGCCTATCTTAATAGCAAATTAGTCAGTTATATTGACGAAAAAGGTTATTGGTAATAAACAAATCTATTCGTGATTAATGCTACTCATAAATATAAAGTGACTAGGCAACGCACATTGGTGAGTTGCCTTTTATTATAGATGAATAATTGCATCAACTAGACTTACTTTTTACTCTCGGTTCGCTTTTAGTGGATGACTGTTGATGTGTTGAAGGCGGTGAAAATAATATCCGTAAACGTTGTTTTAGAGATAATTGCGCTTGGGTCACATCACGCCACATGTCGCGCCATTCACTAAACGTTACCACTAACGGGTTAAAACTGTTTACTGGCTTAGTGATGCCGTATTGCACAGTTTCAATCTCAGGCTCAAACGTACCAAACATTTTGTCCCAAATTATCAGCACACCCGCATAGTTTTTGTCGATATATTGTGGGTTACGTCCATGATGCACACGGTGATGGGACGGCGTATTAAAAATCAATTCTAGCGGCCCTAACGACTTAATCGCTTGGGTATGAACAAAAAACTGCAATCCCAAATTAAGTAATACTGCAAACACCACCCAATTAGGATCAAAGCCAATCACCACTAAAGGCAACCAAAACAGCCACATTCCTGCCAATGGGTACATTAAGCTTTGTCTAAATGCAGTGCTGAAATTCATGTTTTCTGAACTGTGATGCACCACATGCGCAGCCCACATCCAGCGAATACGATGGCTAGCACGATGGAACCAGTAATAACAAAAGTCTTGAGCAATGAGCAATAAACCAAAAGTGAATAATGTCATTTCAATATCAAATAAGCGCCAACCGAAAAAGTGTAAATATATCTTCGCAATCAACAAGCCTGCGATGATATCCGCCACTTGATGCATGCCTGCCAATACAAAATTACATAACACTTCGGCTGGACGATATTGAGCATTACTCGGTAATCTCTGGGCGCGAACACCAAACCACCACTCCAATAAAATGCAGCCGAAAAAAATCGGGGCCAACACCAGTAATAACCACTCAGGG
>NZ_JACJFI010000148.1 GCF_014164505.1 Shewanella sp. SG41-4
AAATACCTAAACACCTAAACACCTAAACACCTGAACCTAAACACCTATTAACATTATTACAACAACATCACGTAAGTTAACTACAGAATGGAACTAAAAAACACAAAACCGTAAACTGTAACTCACGAGAAATCATTTAAACATTGATCTAGCGCAAGTTTTAGTTAAAAATCGAACAAATACTGATGTTTTTTAATTCCAAGCCGATAGCTTCCTTATACTTATCTAAAAGTGACATTCATCTAATTATTATGCTTGATACAATCCGCACACTCTTTACTGTTACAGATGAAAGCCTATTAATCGTTGGTGATTTTCAACTTATAGTCGTTTGCATATCCATCGCTATCGCAATATTTGCCTCGTTTATGGCATTACAAGTCGCATCGCAAGCAGCATTAACACTCAATAAATATAAACGCTACTTACTCACCAGCTGTGGCAGCATTGCGCTTGGTGGCGGTGTGTGGTCAATGCATTTTATTGGCATGTTAGCATTCAGCTTATGTACTCCGGTGAGCTATGATATCGGCTTAACCGCGTTATCTTTTATTCCGAGTATTGCCGCATCTTGGGTAGCCTTAAATGTCATATCCACAACCAAACCAAAGCTAAGCCAGTTTGTGGTGGGCGGTATTTTGACCGGTGCAGGTATTGGCACCATGCATTATGTCGGCATGGCGGCTATGGAAATGGCTCCCCTACTACGTTACGACTTATTCTATTTTGGCTTATCAATAGTCATTGCCATTATTTTGGCCATTGTCGCACTGTGGATACGTTTTAGTTTGAACCATCTAGGTCGTTTTGCATTAAGTGATTTACATAAAAATGCGATTGCAGCGATGGTGATGGGCTGCGCTATTTCCGGTATGCATTACATCGGTATGGCTGCGGCTCGTTTTGTCCGCCCACCCGGGTTTGAATTTTCTGAACAAACCACAAAGATGTCACTGTATTTAGGCATTGCCGTTGCTACGATTACGGTGGTGATTATTTTATTGGTGTTAGCCGTCAACATGATGATTAAATACCAAACCTCGTTACACCAAGCCAAATTAACTGAAGCACGCTATCGCGCGACCATCAGTACCGCCGTTGACGGTATCATTACCTTTAACGCTAAAGGGCGCATTGAAAGCGGCAATCAAGCGGTAGAATTACTCCTGGGCTGGCGACTTGAAGATGTGTGTCACCAAAATATTCGTGACTTTATCCCGAGTCCATTTATCGATGAGTTTAACGCCCGTTTAGACAGTTTCTTTAACCACAACATAGCGCAGCAAAAAAGTACTGGCCGCGATGTAGAAGCGCTACATGTTAACGGTACGGTCATTCCGGTTAGGGTATCTATTGGTCATGCATGTATTGAAGGTAAAAGCCTGTTTGTGATGTACATAAGTGACTTACGTCACCGTATTGAAATGCAACGTGCGCTAATTAAAAGCGAAGCCCAGTTTCGCTCACTTATCGCCAATATTCCGGGTATCGCCTATCGCTGTTTAAATACTGAAAACTGGCCGATGGTATTTATTAGCGACGCGGTTGAAAAGATCACCGGTTATCCAGCAAGCGACTATATAGGCACAACACCAAAACGTCATTTTTACCAACACGTACACCCAGATGACCTTGAGCAAATAGGTAATCAAGTCGTCACAGAGCAAGTGTTTAAGCTGGAATACCGTATTTATAATGCCAACGGCGATATTCGCTGGTTACTCGGTTATGGTGCTCATGTTGACGGGATAGATGTACAAGATAAATGGCTCGACGGCTTTATTATGGACATCACCGATCGCAAAGAAATGGAGCAATCTTTATTAATTGCCAAAGACAAAGCGGAACAAGCAGCATCTGCCCGCTCGGCATTCCTAGCGAACATGAGCCACGAAATTCGCACCCCAATGAACGCCATCATTGGTTTTAGCGACATTTTACTCGACGATTCGCTACCCGCTGAACAGCAAAAACATTTACGTACTATTAATCAGTCTGCTAAGTCTTTATTGCACCTACTAAACGATGTTCTCGATAGTGCCAAGTTAGACAAAGGCAAGTTCGATCTCGAATTACGCGATTTCTCTGTTATCGAAGAAATTGATTCGGTGGTATCGACACTATGGTTACAAGCTAGTTCTAAAGGTTTGTTCTTAAATGTGAATGTATCAGCAGATGTGGCAATGTCTTATCATGGTGCTCCAGACCGAATTCGTCAGGTATTGACTAATTTAATTGGTAATGCGATTAAATTTACCGCCGAAGGTGGCGTCAGCATCGATGTTAGCGTTAAACCAAGCGGTTGCATTGAATTTGCGATTAACGATACCGGTATTGGCATGACGCCAGAACAACTAGCCTTAGTGTTTGATGCCTTTGCTCAAGCAGATGCCAGCATGAACCGACGCTTTGGTGGCACTGGCCTAGGGACAACCATCAGCAAACAATTGGTTGAATTAATGGGCGGTAAAATTACCGCTAAAAGCACATTTGGACAAGGCAGTTGTTTTGGCTTTACCTTGCCATTAACCGCACCAAAACACATCAACAGCACGTTGACTCCGTTAATACCCCGTCACATTCAACCACTGGCTATTTTGATAGTTGATGACATCCAGCAAAATATTGATTTGCTCACCATTATGATGAAGCGCCAAGGCCACTCTGTTATTACAGCCCGCGACGGTAAACAAGCCCTACTGCGGATGCGCAGCGACAAAATTGATCTTGTATTGATGGACGTGCAAATGCCTATCATGGACGGATTAACCGCCTCGCGTACTCGTCGTGAACAAGAGCAAAACGAACAGTTACCGCATATGCCAATTATTGCATTAACGGCCAGCGTACTGCCTGAAGACAAAAAAGCAGCATTAGATGCCGGTATGGATGGTTTTGCCAATAAACCTATCGATATGATGCTGCTTAATCATGAAATTGCCCAAGTGTTGAAACTTGAACAAAGCAATATGGACGTCGATAACACCGCTGTTGATATCGACAACCGGCAAGTGGTTAATGAGAAAAAAGGCATCTCGATGTGGGGAAGTAAAGACACTCTCGTGAAAGAAATCAGCCTATTTATGACTAAACAACACGATAGCAACCAACAGCTTAAACAATTAATACAAACTGCCGACTGGCCAGCTATTAGTCAGCATTTACATGGACTCAAAGGGTTGTCTGGCAATTTATCGCTAACGCAACTTACACGTTTATTTAGCGATGCTGAGCGCTCTGCCATGACAAAATCCAGCACTGAATTATTGGCTTTGCTGCCCACTATTGAGCAGGCTTTTGACCATGTGACAACCTATCTTAGCACTCAAGATATCAGTCAACACCCAGATCAAACCGCAGAAAAAGATCGTATGAGCGTTGATGAGTTCATCCAAATCATTAACCTTATTCGCTTAGCTGCAAAAGAAAATCAATACAATGAACACGATGTCGACACACTAATTGCAGCCACTCCGTCGGCATACCGACAGCAATGTATCAACATACAACATGCTCTAGACGACTTTGAATTTGAACAAGCAATAGCACAACTCAATGCACTTGAGTCCAATGTTACTGCACAGTAAAAAGACTGAATTGAATGATATATAGCAACCAAGACCGTATGCCGACAATTCTTATTGTCGACGATGAACCCGCTAACCTCAGAGTGTTAAAGAAAATGCTTGAGGATCAGTACAGGCTGATATTTGCTAAAAGTGGCGAAGAAGCCTTGCGTTTAATTGAACGCGACCTGCCTGATTTGATTTTACTCGACGTGATGATGCCAGGTATGACTGGTTTTGAAGTCTGTCAGCAACTAAAAACAGAGCAACGCACCAAAGCGGTACCAGTCATTTTTGTTACGGCGTTAAGTGACGAAGTAGATGAAGCCAAAGGCTTTGATGTTGGCGCGGTAGACTACATTACTAAACCCGTGTCCCCAGCGGTGGTTAAAGCACGTGTTCGTACTCATTTGTCTTTAGTGCAGGCAGACGATTTGCGCCGTACTCGTTTACAAGTCATTCAACGCTTAGGCCGAGCATCTGAATACAAAGACAACGAAACCGGTATGCATGTGATGCGCATGAGCCATTTTTCTAAAATCATTGCCCTTGCTTATGGTTTATCAAAATCAGCCGCCGACAATTTACTCCATGCTGCACCAATGCACGATATTGGTAAAATTGGTATTCCCGACAGCATTATGCTTAAACCGGGTAAGCTCACCGATGAAGAATTTGCCATCATGAAAAAGCACCCTGAAATCGGCGCCGAAATTCTAGGTGAATCAGATTCAGATTTGATCGCCTTAGCCAAAGTCGTCGCCATGACTCACCACGAAAAGTGGGATGGTAGCGGCTACCCTCATGGACTTAAAGGTGAAGATATTCCTATTGAAGGACGTATTGTGGCAATTGCCGACGTATTTGATGCTCTCACCAGCAAACGCCCTTACAAAGAAGCATGGACTGTCGACAAAGCCATGGCATTTTTACATGACCAAAGCGGCATACATTTTGACCCACAGTTAGTGACACTATTTCAGCAATCTTTGCCCAGTATTTTATACATTAAGCAACGCTGGCAAGACTAATAGACCGTAATTGGCCCGTTAGTTTAGTCGTGAACTAACGGGCCAATTAGTTTTTAGGTTTTGCCCGATTTCAATCGCTTAATGGTTCAATTCACCCAACTCCCTTATTACCAACAGGATTTTTTATGACCCCGGCTGCTGCATTACCAAGCCAACTGAACACCACCGCCATTTTGTTAGTGTTAGCCTTAGGCACATTTATATTGGGATTATCAGAGTTTTCGATGATGCCAATGCTGCCATTAATTAGTGAAACATTTTCCTCAACACCGTCACAAAGTGGTTATGCGATTAGTGCTTACGCGATAGGCGTTGTTGTCGGCGCCCCTATTTTAATGCTGACCACAGCCAACATGAAAAAACGCCATGCCTTGGCAATATTTCTGACATTAATGTTTATCTCTAATGGCTTAAGTGCGATGGCAACCTCACTTGAACAGCTTATTGTATTTCGCTTTTTAAGTGGCCTACCCCATGGCGCTTATTTTGGTGCCGCTATTTTATTGGCTGCCGATATTGCCCCTCAAAATAAACGTGCAAGTTACATGTCTAAAGTGTTTATGGGCCTAACCATAGCCACTATTGTAGGGGTTCCCATTGTCACTTTAGTCGGCCAAAACTTAAGCTGGCGCTATTGTTTAGCGGGTGCATCTGCCCTCGCCTTAATTGCATTAGTGTGTGTATATGTGGTGATCCCTAAAATTGAAAACAACCAACCGTCAAATTTAATCAATGAGTTTAGCGTGTTAAAGAATAAATTGGTCTGGTCAATTCTTGGCATTGTGATTATTGGCTTTGGTGGCGTATTTTGCATTTACACTTACATTGCCGATACCATTTTAGTGGTCACTGAAACGCCGGCATACACAATTTCAATCGCGATGGTAATGTTTGGTATTGGTTGTACCTTAGGCAATTACGTACTAGGCAAAGCAGCCGATCGCGCCGCCTTAAAAACCACTGGTATTGCTTTGTGTGTACGATTATATTTTCGCTTGCTTACGTCAGTGCCAGCCATAATATTTGGCTATTGTATGGAGTAATTTTCTTTATTGGCTGCAGTGTGGGTTTAGCGACACTGATTCAAACCTTACTGATGGACGTATCGCCAAATGGTCACGCGATGATAGGGGCATTAGTACAATGTTCATTTAACACCGCCAATGCTATCGGCCCTTGGGTGGGTGGCATGTTTATCGCACAAGGCGCAATGCCTAACGAGACAGGCTATGTAGCGGCAGTGTTATTTGCCGGCGGCTTAATGATGTGGCTGTTAAGTTATCTGCAAATGAATAACAAAAATACCCAATTAAAGCAGTGTCCTGCATAATCAAATGCTTGATTGATTCCCGATACAATTACCAAACTAAATGGCTAAAAAGTTTTCAGACTCAGTAGTGACAATACTATCGAACTCATTCCCGAAATCATTGTCGATGATATTGCTAATTACAATATCATCGACAATGTACTGAGTCGGTTAATATTTGCAATAGGTACTCATACTGATTTTATTTAGATACTAATTCAGAAAAATGAGAATAGGCAACGGAGTGTTTTTATTGAGTTTGTTTTCAAAACTATTAAGATGAATTTTGGCCAAAAATCATCACCTCGGCTTTGTGTTTAACTTGCTCATTTATGGATATCCTGTTCCGCAAACGCAGAGTTAGAAAAATATAACAACAGATTGGCTAAAAATAACCTCAATATTAACCGTTAGTTTGCTCCTATAATTTTTCAACAGTTAGTATTTGTTCTTATGGCACTTCGATTCGGTGACATAGCTGCATAAAAAATAACAACCGCTTAAGTAAATACTGAACGCATAATTTGGTAAAAAATAGGCCTTGCCTTCTGTTTGGGACGTAATTAAGCGAACTTGAGCAACTTTACCGGCACGTTGATTTAGGATGCTTAGGATGGGATTCTAACTCACATTGGACAAAAATAAGTTTGAGTCATCAACCGAATGTAGACTCAACAGGTTAGAAAGTGTAGCTCAAGCTTCTAATCTAGTAGCCAAATTCTTGTCCACTAGATTAATCAGAACCCCTAATTTTGGGTGGCCATATTTACTTGGCAAATGTTAGTCTCTAGCAAGTGCATCTACCGGATTCAATTTAGCTGCATTGCGGGCAGGCAGATAACCAAACACAATACCGATTAAGGTCGAGCAAGCAAAAGCTGCCACTATTGACGTACTCGAATAGATCATCTGAAAACTGCTGCCTGTGTAGGTAAATATCATACCGATAAGATAAGCAAGTCCAATCCCCAATGCGCCACCACAAAAACATACCAATACAGCTTCAATCAAAAACTGACGCATAATATCGGTTTGCCTGGCACCAACGGCCATACGAATGCCTATTTCGCGCGTTCGCTCTGTTACCGATACCAGCATGATATTCATTACCCCAATCCCGCCAACTAACAAAGAGATAAACGCGATAGCTGATATCAGCAGCGTCATGGTTTCAGATGTTTTTTCAATGCTTTTGCGTATCGTATCTGTATTAATAGTGAAAAAATCAACTTTGCCGTGGCGCATAGTCAATAAGCTAATAATGCCTTGCTCTGCCACATCGCTTGATACATTGGCATCTATCCTTACGGTAATATCGTTAACATAATTTTGTCTAAGAATACGTCCTGAAACAGTGGTATACGGCAACCAAACATTCAGTTCATCACTGTTGTCGGACACACTTTCAATTGGCTTTGTTACGCCAATAACACGAACAGGAAGGCGGCCGAGAAATATTACGCTACCTAGCGCACTGCCGTCAGAAAAAAGCGTTTGCTCAGTATTGGCGTCAATAACAGCAACCTGTTCTAAAGCATCGATACTGTCATCGGCAAAATATTGTCCTTTGGCCAACGAATAACCACGAACCCGAAAATACTCAGTACCCACGCCTTGAACTGAGCCTGTGACGGTTTCACTTGCATAACGGATGGCAACATTGGTTCTAACGGTTGGAGTAACGCTGTCCACATAGGGCAATATTTTAAGCGCATTGGCATCGTCTGCCGTGAGCGACCTAACCCTTTCAGAGCGGCGATCTCCTCGCCCTGTGCCTGGTTTTATTTCAATGGTATTGGTGCCCATTGAGGCAATATTATCCAGAATAGATTGCTGCGAACCTGCACCTAACGCAACGACAGACACCACTGAAGCAATGCCAATAATAATGCCGAGCATCGTAAGAAACGTACGCAAACGATGATTGGACATTGCAATTAACGCCATTTTTAACGCTTCAAGGTATCGCGACCAGTTTATCTTCTTATCTGTTCGAAAAGATTGTCTGTCTGTGATTAACGAGCTCGTTTCTGCTGGGATACGTTTTTGGTTATCGGCAATGATTTCGCCGTCTTTTAGCTCGATGACGCGATCGGCAAACTCAGCAATATGCGGATCGTGTGTCACCAAAATAATGGTGTGACCGTCGCGATGCAGTTCTTGGATGAGCTTCATCATTTCTTCGCCGCTATTGCTATCAAGCGCGCCGGTGGGTTCATCGGCCAGAATAATATCGCCACCATTGATTAAAGCTCTGGCCACACTGACACGTTGTTGTTGGCCGCCACTTAGCTGACTTGGTTTATGATCTAAACGATCGCTTAACCCTAGACGAGTCAGTAGTTTTTTAGCTTTTTCGTGTCGAGTTTGCGGCCCCTCATTGGCATACAATGCCGGTACTTCTGCATTGCCCTGCGCAGTTAAATCTCCCAAAAGATGATAGCGCTGAAAGATAAAGCCAAAATATTCACGTCGCAGTGCGGCTAGTTCATTGTCATCCATACTGGATGTGTCCTGACCATTAATGAAATAACTGCCTGCACTGGGTTTATCCAAACAGCCAAGGATGTTCATTAATGTTGATTTACCGGAACCAGACGCGCCGATAATGGCAATCAATTCACCACGACAGATTTGCAGGTTAATGTTGTTAAGTACCGTCAGCTCCTGCTCTCCGGCGGTAAAAGAACGACTAACACCTTTAATATTTAATAGAACGTCAGCCATGAGTTATAACCTCTTTCCTTTACCAAGACCTGGTACACTTTGTCCGAGCATATTGCCCTTAGATAAGCCGGTCATCGAAATCGCGTCGTCATTAGCTGAAGTTTGACCAAGCATGATTTGATCACCTTCGTTAAGCCCTGAGAGGATTTGAGCGTAGACTTTATTGTTAATGCCCACTTCAACATTGCGATATTCAATGTGGTTGTCTACTATCACTGGCACTTGATACGAAGCGCTTGGCCCCGTTTTTGTTATCAATATCTGTGATGGGACAAGTAAAGTATCTTGCGCATTGGCTAAAATAATCGATACCTGCGCTGTCATGCCAAAGCGCAACTGGTTGTCTGGGTTTTCAACATCAAACAGAGCGTTGTAGTAAATCGCTTCATCATCGCCAATCATCAATGAGCTGTCTGCGCCGCTAAGTAATGTTGGCCCAGGTTCAATGGTGCGTAATACACCACGGTATTTTTTCGCTGTCGCGCCCAAAATACTGAAATAAACGTCTTGTCCTGCACTCACATTGATAATGTCAGCTTCAGATACCTGCGCTTTAATCGTCATTACATCCAATTGCGCCAGCTCAATAATACTGGGTGTACCTTGATTATTATTAACGGTTTGACCCTCTTCGACCGACACGTAAATCACGGTGCCGTCAATAGGTGAACGAATAGTTGTGTAACCTAAATTAAGCTTGGCGTTATCGACACTGATGATTGCTTTGTCCTTTTCAGCACTGAGTTCATCAAGCTCAGCCAGATAAACCGCCAATATCGATTCTGCTGAGTCAAAATCTGATACCGAAGCAGCGCCATTAACTAGCATCTTTTTATTACGAGCATATTCAGACTGTGCGACTTTTATTTGAGCCTGCTTTGCTCGATATTGCGCATCAATGCTTTGCAGTGATGCTTGGGCTTCTTTAAGGGCATTTTGTTGAGTTAAGTTATCGATTTGAGCAATCAAGTCGCCCTGTTTTATATTTTGGCCAACGTTCACGTCCATTGTTTCGATTAACCCCGACACTTGAGCGCCGACACTGACTAATTTAGACGGATAAAGCACGCCATTGGTAAGTACTACTTTTTCGATGTTGCCGCGTTTAACCACATCGGAGGTAAAGATAGGTTGATCTTGTTGTGCTTGAGTGTATTTGTATCCTACAACGGCAGCGATTACGCCAAGGGTAATAAGCAGCAAGGTGTTTTTAATGTTCTTTTTCATGTGGATTTCTTAATGTCTTTTTGGTGACTGAATCTGCGCTAACAATCTTGTAATAACGGATTTGCGTTTACTTACTATCAATAACAGCAGAAGTCGTATTCAAAGTGGGTTCACACAATGGCAATGTTGACAGCGGATCCATGCTGTCATTATGTGGCTGTGCTTGTTCCAGACGAGATTCTTTCGGATGAACTTGTGGTGAATGAGCTGGTTTCGAATGAGATTCTTGCAGATGAGCTTGTGTTGAATGAGCCCGTTGCGGCGTTTGACTGTGTCGCTCAAAACTCACCGTCAAAGAGTCTGAGTCCAGCACGAAGCCTTGCATGCTTTGTCGAAGCATTATTGCAGACACAGAGGCAGAAACTGGGGCTGACACAGAGGCAGACGAATCGATATCTAAAAATTTGGATAGCGCATACAGATGAAAAGTATACACTTTTTGACCTGGTCCTTTAGAGCATGGCGGTGCATACTCGTTAC
>NZ_JACJFI010000149.1 GCF_014164505.1 Shewanella sp. SG41-4
TGGTGACATAGAGATTAACTCTACTACGCTATCGCTGAGCATCACGCCTTGAGCGTCGGTAACATTAACCGTCAGAGTCGCCGCAGAAACTGCCGCTGAAAAAAAATAAGTTAAACAGAGCAAATATGTTTTAAATGGGATCATTTGCATGTATTCGCCTCATTAATAAAAGTGCAGCAAGAGTGCCGCGTAACGGTTAATGATCTAAGCAATATGGCATCATAACCTACAAGAATCAAAATACAGCATCATCACAACGTAATGCGACTATTTGTTTCAATATACATCAGCAAACGAGGTCTTTATGAAAGTGTATGTATCCATCAGTTTAGTCCTTATATCGCTAATCCTGCTTATCCCTGGTGTGACAGAACCGATGCTAACAATAACGGGCACCATTGAAAAGTCGCAGTTAGTCGATACAGGTAAGGATATGTTAATTCAAGATATAACGGAAGATTCTCGTGCTAATACCCGTGGGATACTGGATTTTGCCGCCAGTATGTTAGGACTAGATACGCTAAAAGGCGAAGTGGAGGTTTTTCGCAATAGCCGCAGTATCATCGATACCATAACAGCACTATATCAATCACATCATTTGGTGGTGGCCATGTTGGTCGGGTTGTTCAGTATTGTGATCCCTGCGATTAAGTTAATCACTATGCTCATATTACTACTGCCTGTGTCGCCCTTAATCAAGCAAAGGCTGAGTAAAATGATCAGTGTTATCGGCAAATGGTCTATGGCCGATGTTTTTGTGGTCGCTATTATTGTGTCTTACATGGCAGGTAATGCGTCAGCGGGAATGGGCGACATGCTTAAGACTCAATCCCAGTTTGAAATCGGTTTCTATTATTTTCTAGGCTACTGTATTTTTTCAATCGCCAGCCAGATGATGATCGATATGACACAAACGCAAAAGTCGCAGAATGCCTCTCGCTAATATAGACAGCCGAGGCCGCTAGACTTGTGAGCTGACAACATTGAGATTCAACGTTAATGTAAAAAGGGCTTAAATCAGCTTATTATTTTGATGATTCATGGGAATCACGATAACAAGTCATTATGGTTATGGGTAATCGAAGTCGCGATATTTCGCGACTTATGTTTTACAATGGTTATAATGAGTTTATGTACTAGTAACCTTAAGATTGGCTATGACTGACTCTACAACCCCTGAATATATTGGCTCCGATCATTTTCTGCCTGAAAATACTCTGTTGCTTAATGCCATGACAGAGGGCGTGTATGGTTTTGATTTAGCTGGTAATGCGGTGTTCATTAACCCCGCAGCAGAGCAAATGACAGGCTGGAAAAGCGCCGAATTAATTGGCAGAAATATTCACGACTGCCATCATCATAGTCATGCCGATGGTAGCCATTATCCTCAACATGACTGCCCTATTTATCGCACCTTACATGATGCTATTCCTCGGCAAGTGAATGAAGATGTATTTTGGCGTAAAGATGGCAGCAGCTTTCCGGTGTATTACAGCTCAACCCCTGTATATGATCAGCAACAACTTGTCGGTGTTATCGCGATATTTCGTGATGTAAGCATGCAAAAACATACCGAGCAATCTTTAAGACAAGCATTAGCGCAAGTGCAGGCCTTATCAGAACGGTTAGCATCAGAAAATCAATACTTACTCACCGAGCTACAAGGCCAGCAAGGCGCGTCAGGAATATCGGGTAACAGCCAACCTATCAATCAACTCATGCAACAGATCCACTTGGTCGCTAATACCGACAGTACGGTACTCATTTGCGGTGAAAACGGCACCGGCAAAGAGCTCGTTGCGCGTAACTTACACAGGCTAAGTCATCGTAAAGACCAGCCGATGGTGAGTGTTAACTGCGCTGCATTTTCGACTGCATTGCTAGAAAGTGAGCTGTTTGGTCATGAAAAAGGCGCATTTACCGGCGCCACAGCCCGTCGTAAAGGCCGATTTGAATTAGCCAATAATGGCACCTTATTTTTAGATGAAATTGCCGAACTGAGTTTATCGGCACAATCTAAATTGTTACGGGTAATTCAAGAGCAAAGCTTCGAGCGCGTTGGCAGCAGTGAAACCATTAAGGTCAATATTCGCTTAGTGGCTGCTACCCATCACGATTTAGCCGCGCGAGTAGAGCAAGGCTTGTTTCGCATGGACTTATATTACCGCTTGAATGTATTTCCTATTACCGTACCTCCTTTACGAGAACGCCGCGAAGATATTCCGCAATTAGTCAGTGATTTAGTCACATCGCTGAGTAAAAAGCTTGGTAAAAAAATCACTAAAGTGAGCACTAAAGGACTGAAGAACTTACAGCAATACACTTGGCCCGGTAACGTACGTGAGTTGCAAAACCTGATTGAGCGAGAAATGATTTTATCGCAAAGCGGTCATTTGCTGTTTAATACTTTACCTTCCGCGGTTGCCACGCCGTTAGCTACCAGCACGTTAACCATGGCACAAGCCGAAGCCGCACATATTATTATGGTATTAAATGCTAGTCACTGGCGTATTTCTGGCTCGTCTGGTGCTGCTGCGATGTTAGATATGCCTGCGAGTACCTTACGATCTCGGATGAAAAAGTTAGCCATTACTCGCTAATTTTTATTATTTTCCTTACTAAGTCACGATATATCGTGTAAAAGGTGATATATCGTGATTTGGTTGTATAGTTTTTTGGTTTTAGTTGTTTTAAATCAAGTGATTAAATTGAAATTCAAGTTGGCTTAGTCTTTGCTATAACAGGGCAATATTGTGTTATAGGAATACATTTATGCCCAAATCATCATCTCCAACTCCATCAGCCACTAAGCCAGTTGATAAAGCTGCCGTTTCACAACGGATTCCAGTGGTGCAAATTGCTACGCCGTCGACAAAAATTCATGTTCGAGAACAGAAGGGCGTATTTCAACGGCTGCGTCAGCACAGTAATACTTTACTGATTGCGATTTTTTTCCTGATCCCATTTATCAATTATCAAGGCCGACAAGCCGTTCTGTTTGATGTAACCGAACAGCAATTCTTTTTCTTCAATATCACTTTGTGGCCACAAGACTTTACCGTATTAGCGTGGTTTTTTATGGCCGCGGCTTTTGCATTGTTTTTTGTCACCGTTTACTGGGGCCGAGTGTGGTGTGGCTTTTTGTGTCCGCAAACCGCATGGACTTTTATATATATGTGGGTTGAAGCCAAGGTAGAGGGCAATCATCATCATCGAGCGGCATTAGATAAAGCACCATGGTCACTGAGTAAAGTGCGTAAACGAGTGACGAAGCATGCGGTGTGGATGGTGTTTGCCTTGCTAACCGGCTGCGGGTTTATTAGTTATTTTATGCCTGCACGCGAGTTATATGTTGATATTTTTAGCATGAGTAGTGGTTTTTGGACTGGCACCTGGGTGTGGTTTTTTGCCATATGCACTTATTTAAATGCCGGCTGGATGCGTGAAATGATGTGTTTGCATTGTTGTCCTTACTCGCGTTTTCAAGCGGTGATGTTTGACGCCAACACTAAAACAGTGAGCTATGATGCTGATCGAGGGGAATCTCGTGGGCCCCGTAAGCGATCACAAAAAACAGAACTAGGTGACTGTGTAGACTGTAATTTGTGTGTTGACGTTTGCCCCACTGGGATTGATATTCGTAACGGCTTGCAATACGAATGTATTAACTGCGGTGCCTGCGTTGATGCATGTAATCAAACCATGGAAAAATTTGGTTATGCACCCAATTTAATCAGCTTTACCAGCGAAAACGCCTTAAAAGGACAACCAAAATCCAGCCTGTTGTCGCTAAAATCGCTTGGTTACGCCAGTGCATTACTGATCATGATAGTGCTGATTATTAGCGATTTAAGTCACTTAAGTCATATACAGCTCAATGTGATCCGCGACCGCCAAACCTTGTATCGTCAAGTGGGCATCGATCAGATTGAAAACAGTTATCAACTTAAAATTCGCAATAAAACTCAACAAATGGCTTTTTATCAAATCAGTATCAGCAATGACGATCCCCAAAAGCAAACATTGCAAATAGTCACCGACAGCTTGATTGCGATAAAACCTGCAGAACAACTGGATTATCCGTTGACCCTCAGTGGCCGCCTGAGTGACCGCACGAGTGATAGCACCCAACAAACGGTGCAATTTAAGGTGACCCAAATTCAAAGTTTGGAAAATCCAACGCCAACGGAACCTGCTAATGATATCTCGCAAACATCACGCTTCTTTTGGCCATAATCTCAGTATCTCAGTATCTCAGTATCTCAGTATGGCGGCATAAACGCGTGTCGACATTATTGGATGCAACGCCGCAAAATGGTTAAGTAACAAAAAGGCTTGTCGCATTATTAATGGGACAAGCCTTTTTTGCTAAATAATTACAGTGTTATCGCGATAAACCATTAACGCTGATGAAGTGCGTAGTCAGTGCCATCTTTAGCAGTAAACACTTTACAGTTGCCTTCAGTTGGCTGACAGCCTGTATGGATTAAGCTAATCCACTGCTTGTATGGCGTCGGCAAATTCTTGATTGGAATCGCAACCTGAATGTCTTCAATATTAGCCTGGTCTGTGGTGCCCATTTGTCCTTGGCGGTCGAAACAAATCTCAACATGGGTATCATTATTCTTTAATACAACAGACGTTGGTTCACTTTTGTGACCTGTCAGTGCCACAAATTGACATGGATTTTGTAAACCACACTGAGAGCCGTCTTTTAAAAATGCCAATAAATGCGTGTAGTAAACTACATAGCTGCTGACATCTTGGTGTGAGCCTTCAGTTAATGGAAATTGTGCATCCAAAAAGTCTTTTGCGTTTGTGGTGCGATCCTGTTGATTCGTCGTTGCCACAAATTGCTCACCAATGAAGCGGTTAAGGTTTTGGGTGGCTGTTGCGCTTGCTTGAGTAGACATATTCATCGCCTTATTCCTCTTCGTATTGTTGTAGGTCACAAAACCTTTTTCAGTATTGTTTATCATTAAGCCTTGTTCGCAGCTTGATTTTTAGTCTATGCTATTTTTACAAACAATTTCACAATAAAAATTTTACAGTGTGAATTATACAAAATGAGAAATGAAAAAAGCTTAATGCGAAAGACCCATTTTTTGGGCACAAAGATAAGAAACTTGCGTAAACGCAATAACTTAACCATGGAAGATTTGTCTGCTCGTTGTGTGCGTGTTGACTCAGGTAACTCGCCGTCAGTGTCATACTTGTCAATGATCGAGCGCGGAAAACGTGTCCCTAGTGCTGATATGTTGGCGGTAATTGCGGTCGTTTTTCAAAAAGAAGTGGAATGGTTTCTTGATGATGTGCCAGAAGATGAAGCGATTACGCCTGAAAAAGGCAATAAAGGCGGCATTAGTGGTATGCCGCTAGAGCCGAGTTTTTTGTTCTCCAATGACATTTTGCAAATTGCCATCCCTGAAATGTTGTCGCAAACCGGCACCAGTGGCCGCCAATTTGCTCATTTACTGATCCGCGCCCACCAAGAACATCATCAAAACCATTTTCCTGATTTAGAGCGTGCGGCCGAAGAAGTCGGCTTAAAGCGTATGCCGCTTGCCACCGAAGATATTATCGATATTGCCAAAGGCATGGGCTTAAAAATTAAATGGATCGACCGTGCTCCTAAAGAAGTTATCAACGAAATGGGCTTGAGTTCTAAGCAGTTGGTTACCTCATTTTTTGAGCCACCGGGAACCATTTATATCAGTAATCTTTTGAAAAATAGACCCAGTCGGTTGAGATACGATTTGGCCGTGCACATAGGCCATTGTGTGTTGCACAATAAAGACGGCTTAAAAAGTGTGATGATGTCGGGGCGCCGTGATGACTTTGATGATGCGCTGGTCCCTCAGTCAAACACTTTGAATGCACAAGATATTTTGCATGCATGGCGTGACTTTGAATCAAGCTTTTTTGCGGGCGCTTTGCTGTGTCCTAAAGTGCCGTATCGGCAGTTACTTGACCGACATGGCTATGAGATTAGCGTGCATAAACAACTGCAGGTGTCAGCGTCTGTTGCTATGCGCCGCATGACGGTAGTGTCGCCTTATCCGCACTGGCATTACTTTGATGCCTACGCACCGGGTAAGCTAAAAGCGGTTTATCGTGGTAATGGCATTCCTTTGCCTTGGGGTAACATGCGCCTGGTAGAAGATCCTTGTCAGCACTGGGCCGTGTTTAGAATGATTAACGAGCCAGTCGCAGGCACGTCTGCGCAAATATCGATTTTAAATGTCGGTAATGAACCGCGTATTTATTGCTGTGAATCGATTAAGGTTGATGACTCGGCAGGTAATCCGCATGTGTTATGTGCGGGTATTGATTTAAATCCGGCGATTGAAGCGCAAGGCAAAGATGCGCAGTCGATTGCACATGAATTAAAACAAGCTTGCTCAACGGGCGGCGGCTCAATCATTATCCCCAAACATATCCAAAAGGATCTCACCAGTGTGGCGAAAATCCTTAATATTAACTGGATTGAGCGTGGGATTAAAAAAGACGCACAGCTAATTTGTTCGCGTGGAGCAGTGTGCCCACGTCAACCAAGCTGTTATGCCGCAGGGCGTAATTTATGTGAAGGGGATCAGGGCTAAGTATTGAGTGCCGTTTTTCGGTTATTTTTTACTTTTAGCGCTTACAGAAGTTATTTCATCAAATACTCTCGTTAACGATTACGAGAGTATTGATTACTTTTATGCAAATCTGGCAGCACATAAATTGTGCCTAAGCTTAAATAACCTCAGCCCGAGTTAATAAACCGTTATCAAACGGTCCTTTGTCTCGCTCACTGTGCTTATCGACTTGCTATATGCTAGCTATTCACACGTCAATACGCCTTGTCAGCAATACTAATGACAAGTTTGATGTTAAATAGGCCCAATTATGTCATTTTACCTGACTTATCTCACCTTTTAACCTGAATTGAAGTTATATAAAGTGCTCAGTAAGTAGCTTAAAAAAGAACGTTTCGAGAGTCTCTTGCATAGCTTGAGTGTGCAGTATGCTAGCCACAGGGCACTCATCACCAAAGTGACTGACGAGTTGTCCTATTTGCGCGAAATTCCATTCAGGATGAAACTGCAAACCAATCGCCTGCTGGTGGCGATACATTTGCACATTACACTGTACGGAACTGGCCAGCGACACAATACTGTCAGGTAAGTTAATGGCTTGATAATGCCATTGCGGCACGGTCATTATCGTACCATCAGTAAAGGTTACCTCATGCCAACCCAGTTCAGGATTAGGCATATCAATCACTTGGCCACCAAGTTCAGTTGCCAATAACTGCGCGCCCAAACAAATGGCTAATAAAGGGACTTGTTGGGTTAATGCCTGTTTAATTAATCTCGACTCAGTTTGCATCCAAACGGGGTTATCCACCACATTCATCGGCCCGCCTAAAATAATCAATCCTGAGTAAGCATCGAGATTTTTCGGCAAAGATTCAGGCGCATAAAAACACTCAAGTTCGATACAGTGTTGTTTGGCCCATAGTGCAATTCTACCGACGCCTTCAGCGGGGTGATGCTGAAATACTGCAATTGTTTTGTGGATCATTTTAGTTCATCCAACTCTATATACACTCTTGAAACCGTGGTTGCCGGACTGGCCGTTTTTAGCTTTGTGCTTGAGGTCGTTAAAGAAGTGTTTTTAGGCGTAGTGTCAGGCAATACATTAAGAAGTAGGGCTTCATCGTTAAACAAGTTTGCCGCATCAACAGAGATAACAATTTCTTCGGGTAAGCTATTGCCGACATTATCGAGGCGTACAACGTGATCGGCATCTGGTCGAGTCGTCAGGCGTTTAACAAGAAACTGCACTTTATCGTCAGGGGTATTATTAACCTTAAGGTAAGTATTATTGTTGGTTTTCTGTTGTTCGAACTGGATATCTAATTCATTGAATATTATTATTTTATTTACGGTTAACCCTTGGTTTTTCCATTGGATTTCACCGCCGCGTTCAAAATGGCCTTTAACAATATCCACGTTTAAATGTTCAATATGGCCAGGGTGATCAGGAGATAACATCGATAGGTCAAATTGTTGCGGCACTATGGTCCAAATTGGATATCCACTAGCAGCCGATAACGTTAAGCCGTTTATGACAGCTGTGTTGATCTGGGGATCGTCAAAGGTTAGCTGCAACACGACTTGAGCATTGTGTGGGGTATGAAACATCGGTAAATGCGAGGCAAATAAACCATATTCACTGCCAAACAACAGCATGCCGTGAAGTCCGACTCGAACTTGAGGTGTTATAGGGCTATTTGATGAGGTATCAACTTGTGTCGCGTTGGTAGTCAGTGGCAGTAGCATCAAAATGGCCAATAAACCCCGACTGAAATACTTGTAAAAGCGGCGTATGGATAATGGCGAAAACAGTGTGGTGATATAGCGATTTAATAGCATATTAGCGGCTCTTCTGTGTAGATGGCAGATGGGGCCGTCCCCGATGTGAATACCTGTCGATGAAAAGTGGTGAATGTCAGGCTGAGGTCGTCCTCAATGGGTTAATCATATCGATTAAATAAAGAATAAACCAGCTGTTATGAGGGGCGATTCACAATTTGGATTCAATTCCAAAAGCAAGCCTATGCAGTAATTTCCTTGAAAGTCCTACCTACAATTGATTAGTTGATATTCGCTGTTATTTTCACCAAACATTAACAATAGTTCCCGTTTTGGAATTGATTCCATCGATATGATGAAGCGTCAATAATATAAAAAGGGGTGATAACCTATGAGCAATATAGATCTATTAGGGCGCCGTAAGTTTATTGCTGGTCTAGGTATTGCTGCTGGTGCAGCGATGGTAGCACCAGCAATGGCAGTGTCTGAAAAGGCAGATGGTGTTAAATGGGACAAAGAAGTTGAAATCGTCATTATTGGTTCTGGTTTTGCGGGGTTAGCTGCCGCAATCGAAGCCACCAAACATGGTGCAAAAGACGTTCATATATTTGAAAAAATGTCCTATTTTGGTGGTAACTCGGCTATTAACGGTGGGCTTTTTGCCGCACCAGGCACGCCGATGCAAAAGAAAGAAGGTGTTGAAGACTCGGTAGACAGAATGGTTAATGACCAATTATTGTCTGGCCGTGGCATTGCCGATGAAGGGTTATTACGCCATGTCGCATCTCATGCGGTTGAAGCGTTACAAATGACCTTAGATGCAGGTTCTGAATACCATCCTTACTTACAACAACTAGGCGGTCACTCGGTTGCACGTACTTACCAAACCTCAGTAAGTTGTGGTGCTGGTATCACCCAACCATTGTACAAAGAGTGTAAACGTATTGGTGTAAACACCCACAATCGTTCAAAATTTGAAGGGTTTCTTGTCGGTAATAAAGGCGAAGTTGTTGGTGTTAAAATGCGTCAAAACTATCACTTTGGCGAAGACCAGCCTGGTAAAGTACTCAATATTCGCGCCAAACGTGGTGTGATTATGGCTACCGGTGGCTTTGCGCAAAACGTTGATTTACGTATGGCGCAAGATCCAACCTTAACGGCAGACGTTGGTTGTACCAACGCACCAGGTGCAACAGGCGAGGGCATGTTTGAAATGTTCCGTTTAGGTGCTATTCCTGTGCATTTAGCTCACATTCAATCAGGCCCTTGGGCTTCGCCTGATGAAGGTGGCTTTGGTTATGTGTCTAACTATTCAATTTTCAATTTACCTCATTCAATTGCTGTTAGTCGCACAACCGGTAAGCGTTTCATGAATGAAATTGCCGATCGTAAAACACGTGCTGATGCTGAATTAAGTAACCGTGATGAAAAAGGCAATCCTGTACCACCACTGTTGATTTCAAGCTTTAAAGACTCTAAAGCACATCCAAATACCGAAAAAGTGATTAAGTACAATGTCGGTTGGAAGTTTGAAAGCCTTGAAGAGTTGGCAACACACTTTGGTGTCCCTCTAGCTGGGTTAAAAGCACAAATCGCTGAATACAATGGCTATGTAAAATCTGGCGAAGATAAGCAGTTTGGCAAAGATATGACGTTGGCTAAAAACAAAATGATCGAAGCGCCATTTACTGTCGTTCGTTTGTGGCCAAAAGTGCATTACTGCCAAGGTGGTGTAAAAGTTAATACCAAAGCCGAAGTAACAGATAGCTTTAGTGTATTGCCAATGGTGTCGATTCTATGATGGCACTTGATAGCGAAGACTTTGCTTTTTAAGCTAGCCAATCACTTAATTAACTAAAATCGATTGAGATTATCAATAGAAAAAACCGTAGTGACT
>NZ_JACJFI010000014.1 GCF_014164505.1 Shewanella sp. SG41-4
AGCTAATTGCATTAGGGCTGCGGGTATATAAAACACCCGGTTCACAAGCCGGATATATGAAGGCAATGAATTTGTTTATCAACGCTTCGAAATCACTTGCAAAACGGGTGGGTCCATATATGACGGTAGAATTGGCCCGTGCAGGGTGGAACCTTGCGATCTTAATTCAAACGAAGTTTGAAAAAGCTGATGTGGCCGCAGGCCATAAATCAAAGATAATAAAAACAAACAAGAGTTACTGAGATAGCAGCAAAAATTGACCACGTCACCACCTAGATGATCACATGGCCAAAAAGCTGAATAAGCGAATTAAGCTTGGGTAAACAACTTATACAACTTATCTTTTAACACCAACCGGTCAAGCTTTGCTTGCTCAATAAACTCATCACTTGTCGGAGTATTGCGTAACTCCAGCTTACGAATGTCAGTATCTAATTTATGATACCGTTTCGCATCTTCAGCAAACTCAGTATCGTTGGCGGTTAACAATGAAATCTTGTCTTGATACTCAGGGAAATCAACTAATAACGCATGGCTTTCACCTAACATACTTCTCTCCTTTTCATGTCAATGTCTAATAATGTTAGACCATATTTACACCTTATCGTCAAACTTACCCTCTTACTTTCAAATACCCAGCACATAAAAACTGCAACAGCTTAACCTCCATAACTGTTAGGATATGCTTATATTCGAACTTGAATACCGCTATTAACTTAATGAGTAATCAATGAAAAAACTTCTCAATGGCTTAATCATTAGCCTGCTCGTCACTGCATGTTCAGATCCAGCAACACCTAAAAATAGTTCAAACTCTGCCACCGCAACAACAGACAAAACAGCCACTAAGCTCAGTCTTAAGCAGCAAGTAGAATCGATCACTAAAGATTACTTCGTACTCAGACCTGAAATAGCCACTTACTACGGCGTGAGTGATGCAAGCATCAATGCCAAAGTGATGTCTAAACTCACCGACTACAGCCCGGCTGGGGAAACCCATCGTCGTAAAGGGCTTAAGGCAATACTGAGTCAACTGAACGATATTGATACCTCAAGCCTTAGCGATTCAGAAAAAATAAGCTTGAACGCCATAACATCGGAAGTAAAAGGCGCATTGCTGCCGGCTCAAACCGTTAATTATGGCACGGTATTAGGCGAGTATGGCGTGTGGTTTTTACCCTATGCCGTTAACCACTTATCGGGGTTACAAATTGAATTCCCCGGTTACATGGAAGACAAGTTTGCCGTAACCAATACCGCCGAAGCCGAAGCTTATTTAACTCGCTTAAGCATGTACCCTGCCGCTATGGGCACATTGGTCGATAAACTTAATCACGATGTAGATATGGGCGTCATTCCACCAGACTTTGTCATTGATAACACCCTTCGCGGGTTACAAGCTCAAATCAGTGGCCCAGCAAACAGCCATCCTTTAGTGACCAGCTTTAACACTAAACTTAATGCAACCAAAGTAGAAAATAGCGATACTTTGGTAAAGTCTGCGGCCGAGTTAGTTAACACTAAATACTATGCCGCCACCCGCCAACTGATTGCCGCGTTAGCAGCCGTGCGCCCAAAAGCAACTCATGAAGCTGGCATTGGTCGTTTACCTCAAGGGGCGAAGTTATATCAAACGCTTATCCAGCATTTAGGCAATTCGACCAAAACTGCTGATGAAATTCATCAACTCGGTTTGGCTGAAGTCACCAGGATTACTGCTGAGATGGACGGGCTACTCAAAGAAGTCGGTTATGTTGATGGCACCGTCGGCGAGCGCATGCAGGTGTTACTCAACGACCCACAATATCTTTACCCTAATACCCCTGAAGGTAAGCAACAGCTAATGGCCGATATTGATGCCGACTTAGCCTTGGTTGATGCTAAATTACCAGACTGGTTTGGGCGTTTACCGAATCAAGATGTGGCCATTGAAGCAGTTCCAGACAGTCGCGCCGCTTCGACTAGTGGCGCATTTTATGATGCCCCCTCGCAAGATGGTTCGCGTAAAGGTACCTTCTGGATAAGCTTGTATGACACTGCATCACTGCCATCTTATTCATTACAAACCTTGACCTACCACGAGACTAATCCTGGTCATCATTTACAAACCATTATTGGCTTATCTGATGAATTGCCGCTGCTAAGTACAGTGTTTTACTCCAACGCGGCTGGCGAAGGTTGGGCTTTATATGCCGAGCGTTTAGCAGCCGAAATGGGCATTTATGCTAATGACCCTATCGACAACATTGGCCGTTTGCAGTCAGAGTTACATCGTGCAGTTCGCCTGGTGGTTGATACCGGCATGCACGCCAAAGGCTGGAGCCGTGAACAAGCCATTGATTACGCGGTGGCAACTGAAGGGATTCATTTGTCGGAAGCCACCGGCGAAATTGAGCGCTATACCGTTTGGCCGGGCCAAGCACTTGGCTATAAGTTGGGTGAGCTGAAAATTATTGAACTACGTGCCAAAGCCAAGCAAGTCTTAGGTGATAAGTTTGATATTAAAGTATTCCACGATCGCTTATTAGAAAATGGCGCATTGCCATTAGATTTAATGGAGCAAAAAATTAATCAGTGGTTAGCCAGCGAAACGGCTGCGTAATCAACTTCAATTTGGAATACTAAACCTCAGCTCAGAATAATATTGTTTGAGCAGGTTACACAATAAAGCCACAGGGCGAATACTCGTGCTGTGGCTTTATTGTCATTTATCGTTTTGCAGCTTGGTTTAACTTAGATCAGTTTTATTTAGCTTGGTTTTGAAACGCGGCTAATTGCTTAGTGTATTTGTTTTGATAAAACGGATGGTCGGTACTTGCTAACGCTTGTTGTTCCGCTTCGATAGCCTGAGTCATTTTACCTGTCGCGGCATAAACACTGGCTAACTCATGGTAAGCCGAATGTGCTTTAGGGTAGGCTTTCAGCGTATCTCGGTAAACCCCAATCGCTTGCTGTGGTGCTGCTTTAACTAAGCTATTACCTAAAGCTAACAGCGAATCAATCGCTGGCACATCAAAGCCATAAACCTCATCAGACAGTCGCTTATAATAGGCTAGAATCGCTTTAGATCCCTGTTGTGATACCTCTGAATCCGCCGCTAGAACAGTGTGAACATCGTTAAATATCTTCTCGATACCTAATGCCGTCGCCAAAATAGGCTGAGTCATATAATAGCTGCCGTCAAAACGCTTTATTTGATAGTTCAATTTAGCATTGGCATTGGTTTGAATAATATCTTCAAGCCTAGCAAACGAATCCAGCTGCCTTTGTTCAAAGTCGCTATCACTGGTACTCACAAATAGAAATCTTGGTTTGCCGTCCATTTTTTTGAGATTTTTAGGCGCATCATTTAGCACATAAGCAAAGTCTGTTGATAATACTGGGCTGGCAGCAATATAAGCATTAAATAAACTAGGACGATTAATTAAGCTGTATAGCACTAAACCTGCATTGCCAGTAAAGCCGTTAAAAATACGAAAGCCATTGGTGCGATAGCGTTTATCAATTGCAGGCAGTAAATCTTGCTCAAAAAAGTCCAGTAGTGCTTGGTCGCCTTGCTGCTCTATCGCACGCTGTTTTAACTTACCCAAGCCTTGATGGCCGTCGGGCGCGGTAACAATAATGGTTTCTAACCACGGCCAACCGCCGTTATGGCTCATCCAATCGTGCATACCGGCTAAATACAAATGGCTGCGCGGATGTAGGTCAAATAACACCACATAACGCTTATCCGTTTGCTTGGTATACCCGTTTGGTAAGGTCACCAAAAAATCGGCTGGCTCGCTAAATAAAGTGGACTTCACACTCAGGGTTTCGGTCGTTGGCGGTAACATTTCAGCAGCAAAAACCACACTAACGTGGAAAAAGCTCAGTAATAATACGAATATAGACAGACTTTTAGCCCATAAGCTCGGCCATTTGATATAACGTTTTTTCCCTATTGTAAGCATGGTACCTTCCTGGTGAAACGTGACAATTAAGTTAACCCGAAGCTACCAGACCACATCACACAAGGCAATTTAGTAATATCTAAACTTAGTTCACATCTTGCATTCAAAGTCATCTAACTAGGGTGCAATATCACGAATAGCACTAGCCTTAATCGCCAATAAAGCTTAGGATCATCACTACGTTAATTTATTGTTTTGGAGTAACAAATCTTATGAGTATTAGAGCTATTATCGTTGATACCGCCGGTACCACTACCGATCTTAACTTTATTCAGGATGTGTTATTTCCTTACTCAAGAAAAGCGATGGCTGAATTTCTTGAGCAAAACCAGCATAATGTTGTGGTTGATTATTGCATCAGCGATGTTAAAGATATTGCCTTAGAACCAGATGCGACACTCGAGCGAGTCACTGAGATTTTACAGCAATGGATAGACGAAGACCGTAAACTAACGCCACTTAAAACCCTACAAGGTCTAATCTGGAAACAAGGTTATAACCGCGTAGAGTTTACTGGCCATATTTACCCCGACTTTATTGATAACATTGAGCGCATTAAAGAAAAAGGCATTCGTATTTACAGCTTCTCTTCTGGTTCTGTCGAAGCGCAAAAGCTGTTATTTAGCCACACCGAAGCAGGTGATTTAACCGGTTCGTTCAATGGTCACTTTGATACCCGCACGGGCAATAAGTTAGACAAACAAGCCTACTGTAATATTTGTAACACCATTAGCTTGAAGCCAAAGCAGATTTTATTTGTATCAGATGTCGCAGAAGAGCTCAAAGCTGCTGAAGCCGCAGGCATGACAACTTGCCAAATGATCCGCTTCGCCGACCAACGCCAAGCCACGTGCAAAAAAATAAGCAGCTTTAGTGAGTTAGTGTTCGATTAACATTGACTTATCAGACATAAAAAACGACCTCCTAGGTCGTTTTTTTATGTCTGCAAACTGCCTATTAACTTGGGAATGCGGGTGAAATACATTTTTTTACTTCAAAATGATAGCCATATTCCGCATTGATATCGGGGGTTATCTCAAGGATCTCATAGTCATTAAGCTCGACTACATGCGACAACGGTAGTTTTTTACAACGGGATTTGGCATTCGCCTCCAACTGAAATGCAAATAAGGCAATCGCTTTACGCACACTGGTAAAATACTGGCTACGCAAATGGTTGTAAGGCTGCTTGGCGATTTCATCAATGGCGTCCAGTTCTTGCTCGCGTTCAACTTGTTTCGCTGTTTTTGGTTCAGGTTTTGGTGGTTCCTTCTTAGCGGCGCCGACTTTGACAATAACCGACAGACCATCATCAGCAAGTATTTCCTCTTCGGTTTCCACTTCAACTAATTGCACTACTTGCGGATCATCCAAGGCTTTTTCAACCTGACCATAAAGGTCCATCAGCATTGCAAGGTGATACAACACCACTGCAGCAAGAATCACTCGCACCCAAAAGGTTGTACGATGAAAATGCACATGATTAATCAAGCGAAAATTAGTCACACCAAAAGGACGAAGCACAAAAGACACGGCAAACATCAGTGGAAAAATAAGCTGTAGTAATAACAGCACAATACAGCTCATCACCACACTCCATGCTGGAATGTAGAGCAAAATAGCAAAGTTATGGGTGTAATTAAAACTACTGGCAGCTACGCCAACCACATCGTTAACCACTGAGCTTGAGCTAGCCAGGGCAAAATTGGCCACTATCGCATAAAACAGTAACAACACCGCTTTGCCAGCCAAGCTGTGCCACATACGTTCAAACAAGTGCCAGAACTCAATCGACATTGCCATTACACTGAGAATCGCCACCCACGCTACAGAATCGGTGACAAACAGTAAGATTATCGCCACCAGATACAATTTTTGCGGCAAACTCAGTTTGGTTTGTAATTCGGTAAATCGGCTACAAAACACTGTCCAACATGACGATATCCATAAATTCGATGTTGTTAAAAAAGTCACTTTTCGCAAGGTAAAATCCTTCTAAGTTGACTGGATATGCTCACTGTAATAGCCAATGTCCCTTGTTGTTCATCGACCGGACTGTTAAATTAACCGTTAAAATTTAAACAAGCGTTTAATTTATTAATTCATAACAGAGAACCGCCATGAATGACTTTTTAGCTCAACATTCTATCAGCACAGACATTCAAGTAGCATGGGGTGAAATGGATGCACTACAACATGTTAATAATTCGGTGTATTTTAAGTATTTTGAAACCGCTCGTCTCGATTTCTTTAACCAAATTAACCTACTCGGCGATCTAAAAACAACGGGTGTCGGCCCAGTGCTAAGTGAAACAAATGCCCGCTTTAAGCGCCCAGTAACCTTTCCGGACTCTATTGTTGTAGGGGTAAAGATCAGCGATATCAATGAAGACCGCTTTGTGATGCATTACACCGTGTTCAGTAAAGCACAGCAAGCAGTGACGACTATCGGCTGGGCAAAAGTGGTGATGTTTAACTTTAAAACAGGCAAAAAAGCTAAACTCACGCCAGAATTACTCAGCGCCTTATTGGAACATGAGTAACAACATCAGCCATAACATCAATAGCCACATCAACAAGCGGCATTACAAGTAATAGGACAACACACTATGAGCAATCAAAACGCAGTAACAGTGCAACACCAAGCTAGCCAACATCGTTTTGTGGTTATCACTCAAGGTGTTGAGGCGGTACTTGAATATCACTTAGATGGTCAAAATATTGATTTTAGTCGCACCTTTGTACCACCCGCTTTACGCGGCCAAGGAATTGCCGAAAAATTGGTTCGTACTGGACTGGCTTGGGCTAAAGCAGAAAAACTTAACATCAACGCCAGTTGCAATTACGTAGCCAAGTTTTTACGTTAATCGCTTCTTTTGTGTTAGTCCTAAGCTACACCAGTTAATGCAGCCAATTGCTGACGTACAAACTCAGCAAGTGGCTCGCTTTTTTCAGTTTGGTAATTGTAATGCACCATAGTGGTGGTCGCTTCAGCGGTTTTTTTACCGTGCTGCCAACAGCTTTGTAATATATCAAAGCTGCTATTGCCTAAACGACTAATGTGCGTTTTAACGATAACTTCTTCGCCATAATACGTTGGTGCAGTAAAGGCGATAGTAAAACCAGCAATGATCATGTTCCACTTGGTTAAATCTTGCCCTGGATTTACGATTTCAAAAATCGGCTCACGAGCCGCTTCAAACCACACTGGGATAACCGTGTTATTAATGTGTCCTAACGCATCGGTTTCACAAAAGCGCGGTTTGAGGGTCATGCTAAATTGAGTATCTGTCACAAAGAATCCTTTATTATTATTTTGAGTTCATTGACGTTTTGCTCGATGAACAAATGTCATTAACCCATTCTAACGACACATCTCACTCGAGGTCATTAAAAAAGTCTGTATTGCGAAGGAATTATGGGGGGTATGTTAGAGGAGCAAACAGTAACCATCTAAAAAAATTAAATAAAATTATTTTTTCGGTTGGGTAATGTACCCATCTATAATGGCCAAAATCAACTAAACAGGCACAAATGTCATCAAATCTCGGCTTAAAATATTGTCACTCTGAAGCCAAACAACTAGAACTTATTTCCATGTTTAGCTTTGTCTGCAGCAACTTCAGCCGCTATTTCAGCACGAACTTCCTTGATGTCTTCTAAGGCATCAAACTGATACTCAACAAAAATTTGATAGTATTTACTCTGTAACAAGTAAAGTGACATGAACAAAAAAACGACGGCTAACAGATATGCATAAATAAATGTTACCTTTTCTACGATTAAAAACACTGTTGGCAAAAATATAATAAATAAAATACAGAAATACCATTGTAAGACTTTTACGGCGAAAAAAGATCCTCTCACAATTGCAAAGTTCACACCGCTGAAAATAATGGTAGTAGTGAATAAATACATCAACACATGCTCTATTTTCATCTCGAAATAAAAATCAAAAATGAGCAGATTTAACAGTGCGATGGAAAGTATCATGGATAGTGTCGCAGCTAAAAAAGCCGCTATGGACTTCATAGGTGGAAATAATCCGACAATATCGTCATCACTTTTCTTTTTAGTTTGTCTTTTCATCAATCAGCTAGCTCTTCATATATCCCAATAGCCATTGTTCCAATTGTTCCATTGAATAGGCTACCAGAAATGCTCATTGAAGCTCCAACGGCATCCATTAAATGTAAACGAAATGCATGGGTAATTTGTTTACCTGTATATTTTTTTATGTTGCCTTTTCGAGCCATAGATTTTATTAATTTACCTGAAGCACCAGGTAAATTAAGGCGGGTAATTTCACGATTTAATCTCTTTTTTTCAGCACGGGATAACCCTTTTAAGATTTCATAGGTATTCTTACTTGTACCCAACTGCATCATTTTTATTGCTTTTATTGTACTTAAAGCAGCAGCCCCAGCACCTGCAAGTGATACTAAATCCACAGCTGAAGTGGCATTTTGATACCATTCTTGTGAGTCTAAATTATCATTTTTTTCAGGATTTTCATACGCATTATATGATCGCATCGCACCATTAATACATTGAACAAGACCAGCAGTTGCGCCTGCTCCAGCTAAATACGTTATCGCACTACTTGTCCCACCGGTTAATGGAATAGCAGCCATACTACCAATTACAACCATCCACCCAAGCGCAGCAGTCCCACAACTCCAAGCAGCATTTCCCAATTCACCAACTAATTTAGATTCACGGATATTACCTTGGCTACCTTTTAAATGGGAGGCAAACTCGGCCTGACTCATTAATTGAGGAGGCTCCCTTAGAACGATTTTAATCGGATTTAGCTGGCAAACAGGTTCGAATTTTCTTAATTCAATAATGTTGTATTTGCTATCAATATAAACGATTCCTGCGCCCGCAAGACCCGGTATAGCGTCAATTTTTTTGAACAGCGTTTTTGTATCGATATTCGCCAACACTTTTTGGCTAAATTGATTGTCATAAAACGACTGAGTGCTAGATCTAAAAACAGGCTTTCCATTTACCGTGATAATTTCCATAGTTCCCTCTATGTTGCCTAATTTTAAAATAGAGTATTATACCGCTACTGAAAATACAGGCAATTATCACTAAGTATTACTAAAAAGGACGCTAATGCGTCCTTTGGTATAAAAAATGATGGTTAATTACTTGCCATACATGGCATTAATTTCACTGTGATATTTGCTGTAAATCATCTTGCGGCGTAGCTTTAATGTCGGCGTGATAAGTCCAGATTCCATCGAAAATGCTTCATGTAATAAGGTGAATTTTTTGATTTTTTCAAACCCAGCTAGCTCATGTTGCAACTCAATTAATCGCTGCTCGAAATGAGCCACCACTTGTGAGTGACGTAACAACTCAATTGGGTTTTCAACATGAATACCTTGCGCTTTAGCCCAAGTATTTAATGCTTCAAATGCTGGCACAATTAGGGCTGATACATAATTGCGTGCATCGGCAACAATGGCGACTTGTTCGATAAATGGGCAACAAGCTACCTTACCTTCAACCCGCTGTGGTGCAATGTATTTACCGTTTGAAGTTTTCATTAACTCTTTAATGCGATCGGTAATATACAAGTTACCTTGCTCATCGATACGCCCTGCATCACCGGTTTTTAACCAACCGTCTTCAAAGGCGTCGGCGGTATCTTGGGGACGATTGTAATAACCGCGCATCACAGTGTCGCCACGCACTAAGATTTCATCGTCTTTGCCAAGCTTGATTTGCATAGCCTCTAGTGGCTTACCATTTGAACCTGGTACACGATTATCTAAAGTATTACAGGTTACCGTAGCGCAGGTTTCTGTCATGCCATAACCACACAATACCGGTACACCTATACTGTGAAAAAAGCTGGCAACATTAATATCGAGCGCTGCACCGCCCACGGGCATAAACTTTAACCGGCCACCCAACACTTGCTGTAACTTGCTGTAAACCAGCTTGTTAGCCAGCTTCCACTGTGCACTTAACCACAAACTTCCTGAAGCACGGCCCTGGCTAACTTCAAATTGGCGTTTACCTACTCGCATCGCCCAAGCAAATAATGTTTGTCTCGCTTTAGGCGCTTGGCCGACTTTATCGTGCACTGCGCTGTAAATTTTTTCTAAAAATCGCGGCACGGCACACAAGGTATGTGGTTTAACCGCAATAAGGGCTTCTTTAATTCGATTAGTGTCGTTTAAATACACATTGTGGCCGCCGCGACATAATACATACATGCTCCAACCACGCTCGAATACATGGCTAAGCGGTAAAAAGGCCAGCGACACATCACCCGCAGTAAATGGCAACTCACTGTCATGCTGTTTAATCATCGAGGCAAAATTACGGTAGTCGAGCATCACACCTTTAGGATTGCCGGTGGTGCCAGAGGTATAAATAAGCGTGAATAAGTCGTCTAGGTTGCTATTGGCGAGTCTAGTATTAAGCTCATTGGTAATCAGCGGATTAAATTGCGCCGCTAATACCTGATCAAAATACACATGATTATCGGCATTAAGGGTAACGTTAGCATCAAAGACTACAATGTGTTGCACGCACTCAGCTTGGGCTGCCACTGTGCAAGCCATGTCGTATTGCTGTTGGTTACCAGCAAAAATTAATTTAGCTTGAGAGTCGTTAACAATGAATACCGCTTGCTCTATGGTGCTGGTTGGATATACCGGTACCACAACATTACGAGCCTTAAGGGCGCCAATATCTGCACAGGTCCACTGTGGACAGTTTTGCGCTAAAATCACCACTTTGTCTTGCACTTGTAAGCCAAACTCAATTAACAACTGTGCGACTGAGTCTGTAACCGTATCAAATGCGCCCCACGTTACGGTATGCCAAGGTGCAGGCATATCAAAGCCTTCAAGGGCAATGTTATCGCCTAATGACTGACCTTGCTGTTGCAGGAGTCGAACTACGTGGTATTGATCTAATGACATATGATAGTGGCCTTTTAGCTTACAAGTGTTCCGCTTTTTACATTCTACCTGAAGTCGCTAAAAACCATAAGAGCTTTTGCTCTATTTTTGAGCTTACGGTCACGTTTGTCAGTTATGCTCGATGATTTACGGGGCCAAAACGCCATGTTGCCACAAACGTTTTTTACCCCACACTAATGCGCCAACACCAACAATAATTAGCGGCACATCAATAAGCAACCATACCCATAAGCTGTCACCGTCTCGCACTGCTGCAAAGCTCAACGACACCAATATCGAATGGAGTAACACTATTAGCATTGCGGCTGTGGCTTGCAGGCTATTACGGCTTGCCGAACCCATTCCCAGCATAATCGCACAGCCCCAAAAAGTGCTTAGGCCTAAATGCAGTACAAATAACCCGCCATATTGCGGGTCAATCAAGCTATTGGTAAAACCTAGCACGCTGACCATAGCCACTAACACAGCGATGAAACGATACTGGCTGCGGTAAAATGCATCGCGCAATCCACTCAAGCCGCTATAACAAGGCAATAAAAACAGCGTTTCTGCCGCGCGCCAACGCTGAATTCGGCTCCAATGAACAATGGCACAACTGATCACGGTAAATTGCACCAATAAAAATAATGCTGGTACATCAATATCAAATAGCCACGACAGCAGTATTAAACCAAGGGTGATCAACGGTAAACAAAGCAGCATCATAGTTAACACTGGGCCGATAAAAAAGTTCATCGGATGAAACAACCGCTCAACACGAGTAATCCAGGTAAATCCTTTTATGCTCGGCAGCCACATCCAGCCCATTTGCACGGCGTTGAGGTACACCACACGCGCCTCGTTATTCCAGCTAAGTTGGCGACATAAATGGATCACCCAAGACAATAGCCCAGCAATCAGTATTAGCATCATCCACGTCGGTATCGTGAGTGTGAATTTATCTGAAAATGGCACTGTTATGAATAATAAAAACGATAAATGAAAACTGTTACTGCGCCATAAACAGGCCCATACAAACAGCAAACTGACCACAATGGCTAGCAGTAGTCTGGGGATGACATCGTAAGCAGTAAAACCAATACAGGCAAATAGTTGTATCAATAACATACCCACTGCGATGGACGCCGCCTGTATGAATACGTGCTTTTGATAGCCAGGTATTAGACCGGTCACCTCGGTTGCTGCTAAGCGATTAAACTGCCAAGCAATTGCCGCCCCCGTAGACAGTGTTGCCATGGAAAAAACGAGGCTAACAACCTCAGTTTTACCCGTGATAAAACACAAAAAACCCAACATTAGGCCTAATCCTGCGGCACCAATAAAACCGACACTGCCTAAGTCATATAACCACAACCGCAGCATGCCACGGTAAGGTTTACGCCATGCTGAAAGTTGACTGTTTTGCAGCGACTGATTCATCGATGCAGCTCCATAAATAACTGTTCTAGGTTGAGTGATTTTTCACTCTGCACACCCGCAATATTCGATGGGTTACCTTGCGTATCCACCAGCACACTTTGTCCGGTTTGGCTCAATATTTTATAATGTGACGGTAACTGAGCGTTGTCGGCTAAGTTGAGTAATTTAACCTCTTCACGCAAAGCGTCGATTTCTTTAAACAGTATCAGCTGGCCTTTTTTAATTAAGGCAACATGACTGGCAACACGTTCTAAATCTGAGGTGATATGCGATGAAAATAACACTGCAGAACCTGAATCGAGCGCGAGATCGAACAAGTCGCTCATAAACTGACGCCTGGCAATAGGATCCAAGCTGGCAACGGGTTCGTCGAGTAATAATAAAGTTGGCCGATACGCCATAGCCATTATCAATGCTAATGATTGACGCTGGCCCACTGATAATTTTTGCACCGCTTGCGTAACATCTAAATCAAAACGTTTAAGCCAATCTTGCTCGAGTGTCATATCCCAGTTTGGATAGAAGCTACGGTGCAACTCCAATGCTTTATCAATGGTAAAGCCTTCATAACCAAAAGGCTGCTGGGGTACGTAACCAATACGTTCTTTTGCTTGAATAGATAAAGCGCTAGGCGGTTCGCCAAGGGTTGAAATATCACCTTGTTCGATGCCCACAATGCCTAATGCACAACGCATTAACGTCGATTTACCCGCACCATTTTGGCCTAATAACCCGACCACCATACCTGGATAGAGTGTCATCGATAGATCGACCAACACAGCATGACCTGCTGCAGACTTGTGTTTTGCAGCAAAGGTTTTGCTCACATGATTAAAGCGTAAAACGGGCTGCTGTTCGGATTCCATTTTCGACTTCCTAGATGATGTCCTTAAAAATTAGCTCAACTGTGGCTATTCTTTATTCCAAAATTGTTCCAACAATACTTGTAACTGGTCATAATCGACCCCTAACTGCCGTGCTTGCTCAACTAATGCCGTTAATTGTGGTGCCAACAAACTGCTACCAGAGTCATTATTGGCCGCGGTTCTGGCAGCCACGCGTGACGGCTGACCACGACGGCGCTCAACCCAACCTTGGTCGACAAGTTGCTGCATAGCACGTGATACCGTCATCGGGTTTACCGCTAAATGCTCGGCAAGTTGGCGCACCGAAGGCAGAACATCTTCGGGGTGCAATTGCCCGCCGACAATTAAGCGCACGATTTGATCGTGCAACTGTCGATAGATGGGTTCACCACTGCTGGGGTTGACATTTATTAATTCTAACATTAGCCTTTAACAACTGTATTAATACATTGATACACTCATACACTAAGTGCTAAGGTATCATAATCGTCATGAAATGCAAAAAGGAAACGTTCCGATGATCAACAGGAAGTTTATCAACACAGTCTTCGCCAAGCGGTCAACCCGCTCTGGGTTATGCCAATCGGCAACACGTACTAGCCGATGGCTCGCGGTCGC
The DNA here is from genome assembly GCF_014164505.1 of Shewanella sp. SG41-4. Lineage (GTDB taxonomy): Bacteria > Pseudomonadota > Gammaproteobacteria > Enterobacterales > Shewanellaceae > Shewanella. Next base: position 13,804 of record NZ_JACJFI010000014.1, read on the forward strand.
TATTGCAATTTTACTTGCCAACAATAGTTATGCTGATACATCGCAAATCAATGTGGCTGCTCCGGCTAAAACTAGTGCTTGTTACTTAGACGGTTTAGACGAGCAATTACAGTGCGGTAAAATCACTGTGCTGGAAAACCCTCAGCTACCTGACGGTAAGCAAATCGACATTCATTTTGCTATTTTGCCAGCAATTAAAAACACTCACCCAAATGAAGCGTTACTGGCAATCGCAGGCGGACCAGGCCAGTCGGCCATTGAAAATGCCGCCTTCTTTAATCGCATGTTGACCAAAGTTCGTCAGCAACGTGATATTTTACTGATTGATCAGCGTGGTACCGGTAAATCGAACATTTTATCTTGCGACGATGACACCACTGAATTACTCAGTATGAATGATGACGATCTTGATATCATTGCCATGACAGAAAAATGCCTAGGTCAAATTGATGCCGATGTAAGCCAATACGGTAGTAATACCGCGTTAACAGACTTCGAAGCAGTACGCGAATATTTGGATTACCAAAAACTGCATTTATACGGTATTTCCTATGGAACACGTATGGCACAGCTTTATATGCGCCATTACCCAGAAGCCTTATTAACCGTGACACTAGATGGCGTAGTGCCAATGCAACAAAGTGTTGTGGCGATTGGTGACTCAATAGAACGTGGTTTAAATGTATTATGGCGCGACTGTATAAGTACTCCTGCTTGCCAGCAACAATTTCCTGACTTGGCTGACGAATACAATAAAGTCGACCAACTGCTCGCCACCGCTCCGATAAGCCAACAAGTACGTGACCCACAAACAGATGAACTCAGCGAGTTTTTACTCACCCGCGGCAAGTTTAGCGGCGCTATTAGAATGGCGATGTACATGGCAAACATCCGTGCACTTATCCCGCATGCTATTCATCAAGCGGCACAAGGTAATTACCAACCGATATTAGGTATTTACACATTAACTGCTGATAGCACAGGTATTGCGATGGGCATGCACGCATCCGTTGTGTGTGGCGAAGACATTCACCGCATTACTGATCAAATGCGTAAAGATGCAAAAGAGTCGTACATCAGCGGTAATATGTTAGATGGATTAGAAAAAACCTGCCAAGCCTGGCCGATACCACAAGTAGACGACAACTTTAGTGAACCTATTCTCAGTGATATACCCACTTTATTGTTGTCTGGCGAACTCGACCCTGCAACACCACCAAACTGGGGCGCACTGGCACAAGAAAAACTGACAAAATCAAAGCACTTCATTGCACCTTACGCAACCCATGGCGTGGCAGGCCAAAGCTGTGGCAATGACCTCGTCGCCCAGTTAGTTGACCAAGGTTCAGTAAAAGACATCAACGGTGAATGCTTACAAAAAGATGTCCGTCGTAGCTTTTACCTTAATGCCAATACCGTTGAAGCGCTACCGGTTATCGACACGCCCACTGACATAGAAACAACAGCGCCAGCGAATACCGCTGCGGATAAGGAATAGTCATGATTACTGTTGCAAACTTAACCAAAAAAATTGGTGATGTGCAGGCCTTAGATAACTTAAGCTTTAGTGCTGAGAATGGCCAAATTACCGGTTTACTTGGCCCAAATGGCGCCGGTAAAACCACCTGTTTACGCACCTTATTTGGTTTACTTAAGCCAGACTCAGGCACAGCTACCGTTGATAACATAGATGTTGCAGTTGATCCAATTGGCGCCAAAAAGCAGTTAGGCCTATTCCCCGACCCTTTTGGTTTATATGAACGCTTAAGCCCGCGTGAATACATTAGCTTCTTTGCCGAACTCAGCGGGATGTCGCGCAAACAAGCAAAAAAAGCCACCAGCGATGTGATAGCACAACTCAAGCTGGAAGACATTTGTGACCGTCGCTGCAAAGGCTTTTCTCAAGGTCAGCGGATGAAAACGGCATTAGCACAAGCCATTGTTCATAAGCCAAGTAACATCATTTTAGACGAACCTACTCGCGGGCTTGACGTAATGAGTACCCGCTTACTGCGCGACATTTTATTGCAACTCAAAGACCAAGGTCATTGTGTGCTGTTTTCAAGCCACGTGATGCAAGAAGTCGCCGCCTTGTGTGATCGCGTTATCGTGATGGCTAATGGAAAAGTGGTTGCCATCGGTAGCCCTGACGAACTGTGTCAGCAAACAGGTAAAGACTCTCTAGAAGATGCATTTATCGAACTTATCGGTACCGACGAAGGGATTGCAGCATAATGAAAATGATACTCGCAATGGTGCGCAAAGAACTCATCGACGCCGCACGAGATAAACGATCGGTTATGGCAGGTTTATATTATGCCATTGGTACGCCGCTGATCATGTGCGGCATGTTTATGGTGTTAATTGGTCAGCTGTCTAGTCCAGAAGATTTAAACATCAATATCAACAATGCCAATAACGCCCCAGATTTAGTGCGCTACTTAAGTAATAACGGCATCAACCACGGTGAAGATGAGCAAGCGAATAAAATCATCTTAACCATTAGTGACGATTACGCCGCCAACATGGCCCAAGCTAAACAAGCTGAAGTGATATTAATAGCCGACAATTCGGATGAGAAGCTGCAAAAATCAATTCGTCGACTAGAGCGTCAACTGCAAGCATATAGTGCAGAAATGGGCAGCATTCGCTTAATTGCCCGCGGTATTAATCCCCGGATAACTCAGCCATTAAAGGTCAATATCGAAGACAAAGCCACACCCGACTCTAAAGGTGGGATGATTTTAGGCATCGCTATTTTCACCATGATGTACTCGGTATTTATTTCCGGTATGAACCTCGCTATCGACACCAGTGCGGGTGAGCGTGAGCGTAACTCACTAGCACTATTGTTAAGCCACCCAATGAGCACCCGCGAATTAGTCATCGGTAAAATTATTGCCGTAACCTGTTTTGCTTTGCTCGGGTTGATCTTGATTTTACTGGTATCAAAAGTAGCTTACCCCTTTGTACCGTGGCAAGAAATTGGCTTTACCGTCAATATCACTCCAGACTTTATGGGTTTGATGTTCCTTGTGGGTATTCCAGTCGCCTTGATGGCCGCAACCTTACAACTGTATGTATCGTTTATGGCTAAAACCTTTAAAGAGGCGCAATCATACTTAACCATGGTGTTATTTGTACCATTGGCATTGTCAATGGCGGCCAGTTACAACATCGCCCCAGACGTATTGCAGTGGTTACCCGTATCTGGCCAGCAACAAGCATTAATGGACTTTATTAAAGGTCGTGAGATTCCAATGATGCAATTAATTATTTCATCTGTGACCACACTGATCATTGCCATTGCATTAGCTGCAGGCTTAGAAAAGTCGCTTAAAAGTGAAAAAGTCGTCTTTGGTTTATAACCGTTAGCTTATAACGACGAGCCCCAGCCTTACCGAGTTGAAATAAGGCTGAGGTAATTAGCAAGAGAGATTAGCTAGCGCTTTTAACAAGAGTAAGTCAGATAAGAAAGTCAAAAATCTATTAACAAAAGAGCATTAATAAGGAGTCATTATGGAAAACGATATCGCCATTATCGCGCTGGTCTTCATTATTGTGGTTGGCACCACGGCATCAGAAATGTTTAAGTATTATATGAAGCACAAGCAGCAAGCAGACACGGGCAGTGTCAGCGACCTACAAGCACAAAACCAAGCATTGATTGAACGAGTACAAGTATTAGAGAAGTTAGTAACTGACAGTGATTTTGATTTAAAGCAGCAGTTTAAAAAATTGTAGTGCTCACGCTAGAGTAGTGTTGGAAATAAAGTAGTATTTGAAAATAAAGTAGTGTTGGAAATAAAGTGCCGAATGTCGAGTTCACTCTTCGGTATTCGGCACATCTAGTCGCTAAACCTCGTCACACTGACGGTATTTCGCCCCGCTTGCTTGGCTAAATAAAGTTGCTCATCTGCATGTTGTAGTACATCGCTAAAGTTGTATTTTTCTATATCGGCTAAGTTATCGTCAACCACAACAACACCAATACTAACGGTGACCCAATTTCGACCATCTATGTGATTGGGGATCTGCAATTGCTCAATAGACTCACGAATGACTTCTGCGACTTTCAATATATTATGATGATTATTCTCGGTCAAAATTATGCAGAACTCCTCACCACCATAGCGTGAAGCAAGCGCATCATTTCGAGCCATAACCTCAACCAGACAGGTGGCCACGGCAATTAATGCATCATCGCCTTTAAGATGACCTTGTTGATCATTAAAATACTTAAAATTGTCGACATCAATCATCATCACACTAAAACCAATACTTTCTAGATGCCAGCGCGAAATGATTCGCTTTGAAAATGTTTCAAGTCCTCTTCGATTCGTAATGCCTGTTAGCGAATCTTGAACCGTTAATGTCTCTAAGTAATTTTGTTGAGCGTTAAACTTAAGCAATAATTGATTAAATGAGTAGGACACGTTCTCGATTTCATCAATAAAATGATTTGAATCCATTTTGCTCAAAAAATTATCGTCTGATGAATCATTTATGCTTTTGTTAAAACGAATAAGCGGCTTGATAAGCAGTCTTGATAATGCCATTAGCGAGAGGGAAACAATCAACACTATCGACAACAATATCGATATTGCCGAAACCCAATCTAACTGAGGTAACGACACTTTTTTATGGTGTAAAGTCACCTGTACCACTTGGTCGTCAAATGTATTACGAATTAGCCAACTATGCGATGGCGCTATATTTTCTATTGGCTTTACGTTAAAAAATGCTTCCATTGTCTCTGTTGATGTTTGCACATTTTCAATTGAAAATTTCACCAAAGAAAACTGACTAATATCGTTAATTAACGCTTTATCCACTAGGCGAACCATCGTTAAACTGCCAACAATTTCACCTTGGCCAGTAGAGGGTAAAATAGTGGTATTACTGAAATACAATAAATGCCCACCCACAACAAGATAACCACTACGGCTAGACACTTTTTGTGATGCAATTTCAGCTGCTGTGGGCAAAATAGCAAAAGACTCTGTATTTTTTTGATGCAATAAATGAACGAGTGACGATCTGGATGATGTTAATGAGTCATCATGATAATCCCAAATCAACTTGTTATTAATGTCACTGACGAAGACAGCATCAATATTTGCAGCCTCAAATGCATTGTCGGGCATATTACTTTGAATAAAATCATCAGTCGGGTTACCAACATATTCAACTAGCTCATCCCACACGGCATAATCGTAACATAAGGTGGTTAAACTGTTTTTTGATAACGATAATGCAGAATATAACAAATTATATTCTTGTTGTTGCTGGTCCAAGATTTCGGTTTTTATTCCGGGAAGGTAAAAGAAATAGTAAATACTCACCAACAACATGGTTATTGTAAGTAATAGTGAAGATAACAATAAAAGCGAAAAACGATTTAACGTCATATTGAACCAGCCCTACTGAAGATATCTTGCTAGTGTAGTACGAAATATAACTTAAAGTATTTTTACCAAGCAATCAAACATAACAAACCGATACAAACAGATACAAACGTAAAACTCATCTTCCAAAGTAAATGATCCTGGTTCCCAAACAAACACCAATCAAGAGCCGCGATGGTTATTGGCCCAGTATTAGCTTGCAAAAACACTAATACAGGGCTGCGATACTACTTTGCTTTAGGTCTAAACGGCTTTATCACCGCTTCGTCACAGACTAAAAACGGTCCGTCCATTAAGTCGATGCAATAAGGAATTGCTGGGAATACAGCATCCAAACATTCTCGGATAGACTTAGGTTTACCGGGTAGATTAACAATTAACGAGTCGGCACGAAGACCGGCCGTTTGACGGGATAGAATAGCGGTTGGTACAAACTTTAATGATTCAGCGCGCATTAGTTCACCAAAACCAGGCATCATTCTATCGCACACTGCTTCAGTCGCTTCTGGCGTTACGTCGCGTTTGGCCGGCCCCGTGCCGCCAGTGGTCACGATTAAACAGCAGTCTTGGTTGTCAGCTAAATCAATCAATGTGGCTTCAATAACCTCACGCTCATCGGGGATCACCTTGTAAACAGGTTCCCATTCCGAGGTTAAATATTCATTCAATACATCAATAATCGCCTTACCAGACAGATCTTCATATATGCCAGCACTGGCACGATCGCTAACGGTAACGATGCCTATTTTAGCTTTGCTCATGGTTATCTTTCCCTTATGTGGGGTAAAAGCAGTAATGCAAATATATGCCGACAATCTACCAAAAAAAGCCACTTTTACAAAATGTTAAACTGATAGGTAGATCACCGATTTAGGATTCCATTGACCAAGGCAGACAATGACTTCTGTTTGTGGGGTATTTATACTGGGTAAATTGAATAGTGTAATACGGGTTAATGTTTTGGTTTGGCTGCTATTTAATTTGCTCAGCGATAAGCAATGAATACCATTAGATTCGTCATAGTGTATTACCTAATAACAATCGGTATACCATAACAACATAAAGTGAGTGAGTTCTATGCATACAAGCAAACAGCGCGGGTTTACCCTTATCGAATTAGTGGTAGTGATCATTATTCTCGGCATTTTAGCCGTGGTTGCCGCACCTAAATTTATCAATCTTAAAAGTGATGCGCTTATAGCCAGTTTGAAGGGATTTCAGGGGGCGTTAGAGTCGGCCAATACTTTACTGTATTCAAAAGCGGTGTTGTCGGGTCAAGAAAAGCTCGACCCAGGTTCGGTGACAGTCAATGGCACAACGATTAGTACTACGTTGGGATACATAACCTCTCTGAGTGTAAATGTCGCGGTGTCGATTGACGGTTCTTTTGAAGTGATGACGAATGCAAATGATACTATTACCGCAGACTGGGGACTCTATGATGTGTCAGGAGGTAACGTGTATATTTTCCCTAAGGGATATGACATTAATGGCAACTGCAGCTTGCGTTACTTTGTCGATGGCACTAAGCCGGCCGATCCAATATTTTATGCCCTAACCACCACAGGCTGTTGATTGTAGAAGCTAGACATAAGTTTGTTTGGTTTGAACTTGGCCGCTAACATCAATAAAAAAAGATGACGCTTCCTGTTATAAAAACACTGTCAGACAGCGTCTTTTAAAGACACTTATTTCACGCCTGAATACCCTTTAACATGTTGGGCTAAAATGCCTGTAACCGCCATTTCTGCAACATTACGTAAATCATCATGTGTCGCGCCATCAGCAGCTTGGATAGACATACCTTTAAATAAGGTCACTATCAAGGTTGCTAATACTTTCGGCTGACAATCATCAGCTAATTCGCCTCTTTGTTTAGCCTCAGCAAACTGATCAATTAATTCAGATTGATGTTTAGTTTGCAGCAAATGAACCGCTTCTTTAATCCCTTCGCTGGCTTCATTGCATGACAATGCACTATTGATTAGCGCACAACCTTGCGGGTGGCTACAATCGGTGAACTGCGCTGCTGCACCTACTAATAAAGCTCGAATAACATCGGCAATATACTCATGTTTAAAGGCGGTATTAAATAGCGAATCTGGACGGTTTTCATAAAGCTCAATGGCTTTTAAGAACAACTGCTCTTTGTTACCAAATGCGGCATATAAACTGGGTTTTTTAATCCCCATCACCTCAGTTAATTCGCTTATAGAGGTACCTTCATAGCCATTACGCCAAAAAACATGCAGCGCTTGCTCTAGTGCAAAGTCGATATCAAAGCCACGAGGGCGTCCGACGCAAGCTGCTTTTGTTATTGTCATCAATAGTACCTCTTACATTAACGAATCATTATTTATCATGCCGTTAGCTAAATTATTTATGATAGATAACGGGTATATCTTAGCACAAAGCTAAATCATAGAAAGGGTTAATAATAAGCAGATTAAGCGCTTTTTTTCATCTTTTCCAAGTATTGATTAACGCTATTTCATCGTCACTAGCAACGCTTACATGCCATGAAGCTATTGCACCGTGTTGATTATCAATCACCTTGTCATAACAATTTAATACCTATCGGTACAAAATTAATTGACAGTTGTATTTTAATCTATATATTACCGTGCGGTACAGAACAATTTATACCAATCGGTATAAAAACATAGCCAAAGACAAAAGTAATGCACCCAATAGCTTGTTAAATAACGTAAATGCTATGGATTAGAGGACAGCACCATGAAGACGTTAAAATCAATTAAAATCACTTTACTAGTAAGCCTAACGGCTTTGCTATTAGTGGCGTGTGGAAAGCAACCTGCACAACAAGCGAATACACCCGCAGCGCCGAAGGTAGATGTTGCCAACGTACTTTATGAACGCATTACTGAATGGGATCAATTTACTGGACGCTTACAAGCACCAGAAAAGGTTACTTTGGTGCCTCGCGTGTCAGGCTATATTGAATCGATTAACTTTAAAGAAGGCGCGTTAGTGCAAAAAGGCGATGTGTTATTTACCATCGACTCGAGTGTTTTTACTGCAGAATATGAACGTCTTAAGGCAGAATTAACCAGCGCAATATCAGCTAACCAACTTGCTAAAAATGACTATGAACGAGCCAATAAGCTGTTCCATCAGAAAGCGGTTTCAGAAGAGCTCATTGATACTCGTCGGTCGAACATGCACCAAACTGCCGCTGCTGTTGCGTCCGTTAAAGCTGCATTAACAAGCGCCCAACTTAACGTTGAATATACCCATGTTACCGCCCCTATAACGGGTCGAGTGTCGTATGCCAACGAAACGGCAGGTAATTATGTCACCGCAGGACAAACGCATCTCACCAGCTTAGTGTCTACATCGCATATGTACGCTTACTTCGATATCGACGAGCGAACCTATTTAAAATATGCCGCGTTATCGTTCGAGAACAAACGTCAAAGTCCACGGTTGGGCAACAATGCTGTGGTCATGGCACTAGCAAATGAAACCAGTTTTAATCATCAGGGTGTGATCGACTTTGTCGATAATACGGTTGACCAACAAACAGGTACGATTCGCGTTCGAGCCAACTTTGCCAACCAAGATAACCAATTATTACCCGGCTTATTCGCCCGTATCAGCATTGCTGGTAGCGAGTCATACGACAGTATTTTAATTGACGACAAAGCCATTTTTACCGACTTAAATAACAAGTTTGTTTTGGTGGTAAATGACAAAAACACCCTTGAGTATCGTAGCGTTAGCCTAGGTGAGAAGCTTCACGGTTTACGCATTATTACGGCTGGTTTATCCCCTAACGATACCATCGTGGTAAACAGTCTGCAGAAAGTACGCCCTAACGTTACTATTGAGCCAAACCTTACAGCCATGGCCGATAGCGACAAATTAGAAGCATTACATCAAGCACAACGTCTCCTCGATAACCAGCCATTGACAGCACGCGTTGCTGATGATGCAAGTCAGGGTTAAGGAAACCACATAATGTTGTCTCAATTCTTTATTAAAAGACCTATTTTTGCTGCTGTGCTATCGCTGCTGTTTTTTATTTCAGGCGCGCTAGCAGTATGGCAATTACCGATTACCGAATACCCTGAAGTGGTGCCGCCAACGGTAGTGGTTACGGCAAACTACCCAGGTGCTAACCCTAAAATCATTGCTGAAACCGTTGCATCTCCGCTAGAGCAAGAGATTAACGGCGTAGAAAACATGTTGTATATGTCTTCGCAAGCCACGTCAGATGGCCGCATGACGCTAACCATCACCTTTGCAATTGGTACTGATGTTGATTTAGCTCAAACCCAAGTGCAAAGTCGTGTTGAACGAGCAAAACCTCGTTTACCAGAAGAAGTACAACGTTTAGGTATAGTTACTGAAAAATCATCACCTAGCTTAACCATGGTGGTGCATTTAACGTCACCCGACGACCGTTACGACATGTTATACCTGTCTAACTATGCGGTATTGAAAGTAAAAGATGAATTAGCCCGTATTACTGGTGTGGGTGCTGTGCGCGTGTTTGGCGCTGGCGACTACAGCATGCGAGTGTGGTTAGACCCTAATAAAGTAGCAGCAATCGGATTATCACCGAGCAATATTGTTGCCGCTATTCGTGAACAAAACCAACAAGCCGCAGCCGGCAGTTTAGGCGCGCAACCTAGTGGCGACAGTGATTTCCAATTACTGATTAACGTTAAAGGCCGTTTATCCAACGTTGAAGAGTTCGAAGACATTATTGTTAAAGTGGGCGATCAAGGTCAGATCACTCGTTTAAAAGATGTTGCCCGGGTTGAATTAGGTGCATCGACTTATGCTTTGCGTTCAATGTTAGACAATAAAGACGCGGCTGCATTACCGGTTTTCCAAGCATCGGGCTCTAACGCGATTCAAATATCTGATGATGTCCGTTCTAAAATAGCTGAGTTGTCTAAGTCATTCCCAGAAGGTTTAGCCTACGACATCGTCTACGATCCAACCGTGTTCGTGCGTGGCTCAATTAAAGCTGTGGTACAAACACTGGTTGAAGCATTATTGCTGGTTGTATTAGTGGTGGTGCTGTTTTTACAAACATGGCGCGCATCCATTATTCCATTAGTGGCGGTTCCGGTATCACTTGTGGGTACATTCGCCTTTATGCACCTAATGGGCTTCTCTCTGAACGCCTTATCACTGTTTGGCTTAGTACTTGCGATTGGTATCGTGGTCGATGATGCGATTGTTGTGGTTGAAAACGTTGAGCGAAATATCTCAGACGGATTATCGCCCGTTGCAGCCACTCAAAAGGCAATGAAAGAAGTAACCGGTCCGATTATTGCCACCACCTTGGTACTGGCGGCGGTATTTATTCCAACGGCATTTATGTCAGGCTTAACCGGGCAATTTTATAAGCAGTTCGCGTTAACCATTACCATCTCCACCTTTATTTCGGCGATTAACTCGTTAACCCTTAGCCCTGCATTATCGGCATTATTGCTTAAAGGTCATCACGAGAAAAAAGATATGCTGACCCGTGGTATGGATAAACTGCTCGGCGGCTGGTTATTTAATCCGTTTAACCGCATGTTTGCGCGTATGTCTAACGGTTACGGCTGGTTAGTGAAGAAAATCATTCGTTTTGGTGCTGTCATTGGTATTTTGTATATCGGTTTAGTCGGCTTAACAGGCTTACAGTTTGCCAATACCCCAACAGGTTATGTGCCTGGGCAAGATAAACAATATCTTATTGCCTTTGCCCAACTACCTGATGCTGCATCATTAGATCGCACTGAAGCTATCGTGAAAGAAATGTCACGTATTGCATTAGATCAACCGGGTGTCGCCCATGCTGTAGCCTTCCCTGGTTTAAGCATTAACGGCTTTACCAATAGTACTAACAGCGCCATTTTGTTTACCCCGCTGGATGACTTTGCCGATCGCAAAGATCCATCATTATCAGCAGGTGCTATTGCTGCCGCGTTAAATCAAAAATTTGCCTCGATTAACGGCGCATTTATTGCGATTTTCCCGCCACCGCCAGTGCAAGGCTTAGGCACCATTGGTGGCTTTAGATTACAAATTCAAGATCGTGCTAATTACGGTTACGAAGAGTTGTATAAAGTGACCATGCAAGTGATGCAAAAAGCATGGGCAACGCCAGAGCTAGCGGGAGTATTCTCGAGTTATCAAGTCAATGTGCCACAACTTGACGTGAACATCGATCGTACTAAAGCCAAACAGCAATCGGTGTCGTTAGACGAATTGTTCTCCACCCTGCAGGGATACATGGGTTCGGTTTACGCCAACGACTTCAACCAGTTTGGCCGTACTTATCAAGTGAACGTACAGGCAGATGAACAGTTTAGACAAACCCCTGAACAAATCGCCCAACTAAAAGTACGTAACAACCAAGGTGAAATGGTGCCTATTGGTTCATTTATTAATGTCACCAATTCATCTGGTCCAGACCGAGTCATGCATTACAACGGTTTTACCACTGCGGAATTAAATGGTGGTGCTGCACCTGGATTTAGTAGCGGTGAGGCGCAAGCTGCAATTGAAAAGATTTTAGCTGAAACCCTACCTAATGGTATGACCTACGAGTGGACTGAGATCACCTACCAACAAATTTTGGCAGGTAATGCAGGCGCCTATATTTACCCATTAATTATCTTGTTAGTGTTTATGGTTTTAGCCGCGCAATATGAAAGCTTAAGCTTACCAATAGCCATTATTCTGATTATCCCAATGACGCTGTTATCGGCATTAACAGGGGTACTAATTTACGGTGGAGATAACAATATCTTTACCCAGATTGGGTTAATTGTACTGGTGGGGCTGGCAACCAAAAATGCCATTCTAATTGTTGAGTTTGCCAAAGAGTTACAAGATGATGGCATGGAACCATTGGAGGCCATACTTGAAGCCGGTCGTTTACGTTTACGCCCTATTTTAATGACCTCGATAGCCTTCATTATGGGTGTGGTACCTATGGTTTTTTCTAGCGGACCTGGTTCAGAAATGCGTCAAGCAATGGGTGTTGCGGTATTCTCTGGCATGATTGGGGTGACTATTTTTGGCCTTATCTTAACGCCACTGTTTTATTATGCCCTAGCAAAACGTGGCAAAAATAAAACCGAGCTCGCCGAATCAGCCATAACACACGATTAACCGCGTTATTGATTCAATGATAAAAAAAAGAGGTCACCTAAGGTGACCTCTTTTTTTATTGCTCAATAACTCATTTACACAAATTTGATTCACGATTGCACTTGTGCCAAAACGGGCAGCGCAGGAAAAGCACCTTTTGCCGTACACGTTATCGCACCACACTTAATCGCAAACTCAGCAGCAGTTTGAACGTTCACTCGATTAAGCAATTTTTGCACTAAAGGCCCAGGAGTAAAATATCCTTCATCACGGCCGAGTTCAAATAAGAACCCCGCAACAAAGCTATCTCCGGCGGCAGTCGTATCTATGGCAACAATTTTAGGCACCGGCAACTCAAAGGAAAACTCAACACTGTGGCATAAAACGGACTCAGCACCATTGGTGACCAAAATTAACCTCACCCCTTGTGCAATACAGAATGCTAAATAATCGTCAAATGATCCCCCACGCTCCTGAGCCAAATAGAGTGCTTCTTCTTTACTCATTTTCAACAGGTGTGTATAACCAAAACATTGCTCCACTCGAGCCGATAACAGCCGAGTGTCTTGCCATAATGACAAGCGTAAATTAACATCAAAACTGACTAACGTTTGTTCTTTATGCGCTTTTTTAGCACCATAAAGACTGGCGTTGAAAATAGCCTTTTCAGTAAAGGTATTAGAACAAAGATGAAAAATATCAATTTTTGACCAGTCGATAGCATCAAAATCAACTTCACGGTATAGCATGTCAGCAGTGTTCTGCCGATTAAAGCTAAACGACCGCTCCCCTTGAGCATCTAAACTGACTAATACTGTGGCAGTAGCAGCATCTGGCACTAATGTTAAACAACTCACATCAACACCTTGTGCTGCCAATGCATCTTGCAACATCACACCATAATTATCAGCACTAATGCCACCAGCAAAGAAACTCTTACCACCTAATTTAGCGTAACCCACAGCGACATTGGCAGGCGCGCCGCCAGGGATAGGCTCGTGAACCAAACCAGAATGGCCCACCGGAAGTAAATCAATTAATACTTCACCAAAACTCAATAATGTACTCATATAAAACGTCCAAAAAAAAGCCCATTTGCATGGGCTTGTTAACAGGGATTTCTAAAAACTAATACAACCAATACCATTGCAAATAAGATGACTACAACTAGCTGACTAAATCTAGCTGATTACAACTAAGGCAATGACAATAAAAGATTAAAACTCGTACTTAACCGTGGCGCTTGTTGTACGGCCGTTAATGGTTCTGGCACGAATAATATTGTTGTCGGGTACCGAACCTTCTTCTGCTTCGGTAATACCAACAGTATCAAACAAGTTATTGACGTTAAGCGCGACTGATAACACATCGGTTAGCTGGTACGACGCAAACGCGTTCACTTGAGTGTAACCATCAAAACTTAGGTCATTGTTATCTTGAGCATAAGAATCAGTGGTACCAATCAAATTGACCCCAACAGAGCCTTTATCAAAGTTATAACGGCCCATTAGTGAGTAAATAAAATCTGCTTGGCGACGAGGAGTGTTGCCAATTACGCTTGGGTTAAGTGCATCTTTAACAATTTCAGCATCGGTCCAGGTTACGTTACCGCGGAAGTCGAAATCGCCAACGTAGTAAGCACCTTCTAGCTCAATCCCTTTGGCTTCATATTTACGGTCAAAGAATATTTGGCTCGTGGCTTCAAAATTTTGCTCTTCGGTTTCAGAGTAAAATGCTGTCGCAAATACCGACATATTATCGTAACGATACTTCACACCCACTTCGAACTGGTCGACTTCATCAACTGAGTCTTCGTCTGAAACTGAACCATCAGGGTTCACTTTACCAAACAATAAACGGTCAGCATTAGCTCGACCACCATGGCTGATACGACCAAATGCAGCTAAATCTTCAGACACTTGGTAGTTAGCACCTAATGAGTAAGATAAGTATCCCCAGTCATAATTCACTAACTGTGGGTTAGCATTATCAATTGACGACACACTTAACTCAGGCTGAGAAATCACGCCATCACGGTTCATATCCACTTGTGATTGCACATTACCCGCAAAGTAACCACTGGCATCGCCAGAGTCATAGCGTACGCTACCGTCTAATGATAAATCGCCGAACTTAGATGACGCTGCAATATACGGTGCTTTAATAGTGTAGTCTGAATCATAGTTACGTTGACAACAATTGCCCCAGTAAGGCACGCCATAAGCGTATAAACCATTATCTGAGTACTCAGTGCCATCGGCACCGACCACATCTAAAAGTGCCGCATTATCGCCTTGCACTTCCATCAAATAAGAGTTCCACATCCAAGTCATATTGATATTTTGCGTGGCAGTATAAAAACCAAAAGTGACATTAGAATCATCAAACGTCTTGGTTAATTTCATGTCATTGACGATAGAACCAAAGTCATTCATGGTCACATCAAAACTGTGTACGCGCATGGCTAAATCACTATCAAATGCTTGACCCGCTTTGGCACCATTAGCATAAATAAGTGTCGAACCTGCGCCACCAATACTGCTAGCAATGCTTGAGCTGTTGCCCACTTCGGCTGGCATTAACGACATAAAATTACCGCTCACATCCGAGATGCGGAAACGGTTTTCTACTAACCAATCGTCACCTAAATCAAATGAAGCTTCTAATCCCACCGAGTTAACAATCGGATTCATACCATCACGCATATCACCACGGCTGATATTGCCGTTAGCATCTAAGCGCAGGGTTGATAACATGTTAGCCGAATGAACCGTATCAGATTGAGCATCAAATCCAGGTATTGAGCTACCATCGGAATACATTGGCATCGGCAAATAACCAATGCTCTTATCATTTAAGTGCTTTACATACAAACGCACATAACCAGAGTCAAACTCTTTGGTTAAGTTAGCTTTAATTTGGCCACCCTTGTTCGCGGTGTAACCAGGATCACGCGGGCCATCGCCGGTGCGTACAAAGCCACCGATGTGAAAACGCATCGAGTCATTAATGCTTGTGCCGTATTCAAAATCAGTACGCAGAGTATCGTAATCTAGGCCTACAGTAGATGAAATACTGCCAGCATCACTGGTACCGGTTTTACTAATGACGTTAATAATACCGCCGGGTGCGTTACTGGCAGCTGTTGAGGCTGAACCACCACGGATTGATTCAATAGTTTGTGTTGTAGAATCAATACGTAAGAAAATATCCGCATTACCAAATGCAATATCACCAAACTGTAAAATAGGTAAGCCATCTTCTTGAATTTGCAAGAATTTAGCTCCACCAGAGGCAACCGGCAAACCACGTACTGCAATGTTGGCGTTACCTTCACCACCAGTCGATTCAACCTTCATGCCCGGAATAATACGGAACGCTTCGGCTGATGAACGAGGTGAGCTAATGGCTAAATCTTCTGGCGACACACTGCTCACCGACACGCTCGAGTCCATTACACGTGTACCACGTGCGACACCCGTTACCACAATGCGCTCAAGACCAATGGCGTCTTTTTTTGTTTCCACGGTGTCAGTGTCAGCAGCCCACAAGCTTGAACTGACCATAACCGCTAGCGTACTTAATACAAATTTCTTAGATGTGCTTTTTATCATTTTTATGTCCCCACATAGAGTGTATTGATGTTGTCTTATCTCCCCATAACAACATCAGTAATTTATTCATCAATCGAATTAAGCCCCAAACTATCTCAATAGCTAATCAAGACACTAAACTTAAACCTTTTACTTAATCGATTAAGTTACAAGTTAGCAACTAAATAGTAAATTGCAAGTACAATTTATGTTCAACTATCGTTAACTGGATTAAAAAATCATCTAAGTAGATGTTTAATAAATTAAATATTTATAATAGTAGTTGTTGATTATTTAGCGTCAGCGGTTAACAAATGCCCTGACGGATCACGAAACAGATTGTATGCTGCCAAAAAACACAACATAAATGCAAAGCCGGTTGCTAAATAAAACCCGAATTTAACATGACCAAATATGTCGCCTACCAGCCCCATTAGCAATGGACCTAATGCAGCAGAAAGCGCAGTAAAGAATAAAATGACCCCAGCAACCGAACCATGTTGATCAACCGGGAAACAACTGATCCCTTTGGAGTTTAATGTCGGATACATCATAGACATAAATAAACCAGATAAAGGCAATAAAATAACCGCAGCCGAAATGCCATACACCATAGCGCCTAAATAACATAAGCTAATTGCCAAACTGAACCAAAACATCACTTGCTGCCAACGGTATCGATTGAGGATCCAGCCACCTAAGAAACGTCCCAGTGCCCGTAATGTGAAAAAGATTGTTAATGCATACGTCGCGATTAATGCCAACTCACCTTCATAGTTGAGTAATAGCGTCGGCATCCATACATAAATAGCCACTTCAGTAGCAACATAAAGCCCAATCGCTAAGGAATAGCCTAATGCGTAAGGATTTTTCATCATTCTAAACGTACTGGCTAGATTAATATCTTGAGTGGATGAGCGCTTAAGTTGCGGATATTCAGCTTTATAAGCTAACCAACATAATATTAAACAAAACACCCCAGCGCCAAAATACAGATATTTCCACGATACGCCTGTTATCAATAAATAACTGACAATCGCCGGACCAACCATAGCGCCCACACCAAAATAGCCTTCGACGGTATTCATGGTGCTTGAGTGTTGTTTCGAGTTAGTTGAAATATCACCAATTAATCCTAGCGCACCCGTTTTGAACACCCCAATAGCAATACCGACTAACGCCAACAAACATAGAAAATAGTAAAATGACTCACCTAAAGCGAACATAAAACTGGCTAGCGCAAACAACAGTAAGCCAATTAAAATCGTTACTTTCCGGCCTAACTTATCTGCCAGAAAGCCTAAAAACAGCCCACTTAATGCAATAAAAAGCATTGGCATGTAATGAAATGCGCTCGCTTGTGACATCGATAAGTCAAATGTGTTAATCAGCTCAGGAATAATCACTCCCACCGCATCAGAAGTCATCGCGAACATAAAAAACATTAAATATGTTAGTATTCTTATCCTAGTGTTACCACTATTCTCACTATCATTCATATGGTTAACCATACTTTTCACCTTATTGTTATATGTTTTCTTTGTGGTCACACAGTCTCTATTATGGCGACACATTCGTCTTCTCCCACAGAAAACGAATTCAATATTTAAACAAAGCCCTTGAATAATGTTTCATATTGGTTAAATATACAACTTAATCGATTAAGTTTTTTCAAATACTTACTTTAAGAGTCACCAACATGAAAAATAATGTTCAGCTGATCACTTACGTAGATCGTATAGCGCACTCAGACTTAAAAGGACTCAAACAGGTTCTCGACACAGAACTGCATGATCTCTTTGGTGGCGTACATCTGTTACCTTTTTACTATCCAATTGACGGCAGCGATGCTGGCTTTGACCCTATAGACCATGCAAAGGTAGATGAACGTCTTGGTGATTGGAATGACGTAAAGCAGATTGGCCAACAATACGACATCATGGCCGACTTAATTGTTAACCACATGTCTGCAGAGTCTACCGAGTTTCAAGACGTGCTTGCCAACGGCAAAAACTCTGCTTACTGGGATTTATTTTTAACCAAAGATAGTGTCTTCCCAGACGGTTTAAGTGCAGAAAACCAAGCTAAAATTTATCGCCCACGTCCGGGGAGTTGTTTCACCACCTATAAACTCGCCGACGGTACACAAGCCGAGTTTTGGACGACTTTTACCTCAAATCAAATTGATATTAATGTGCATACCGCTGCAGGTCAGGCACATTTAAACAAGGTGCTAACGCGTTTTCATGAAAGCAAAGTCGATCTTATTCGTCTTGACGCTGCGGGTTATGCCATTAAAAAACCAGGCACTAGCTGTTTTATGATTGAAGAATCATTTGAATTTGTCGATGAGTTAGCCAAAAAAGCCAACAGCCTAGGCATGACCACCCTTGCCGAAATTCACTCGCATTACATGACCCAGCTCGATATTGCTAAGCGCGTAGACATGGTGTACGACTTTGCGCTGCCGCCATTGATTCTCCACAGCTTATTTAGCCAAGATGTCAGTGCATTAAGCCATTGGCTATCCATTGCCCCACGCAACTGTGTCACGGTATTAGACACCCATGACGGTATTGGCATTATTGACGCTGGCCCGGTCGGCAATAAAGCAGGTTTATTAACAGCTGCTGAAATTGATAACTTAGTTAATCGTATCCATAGCAATAGCAAAGGTGAAAGCCTGCAAGCAACGGGCGCGGCAGCCAGCAATGTCGATCTATACCAAGTTAATTGCACCTACTACGATGCCCTTGGCCAAAATGACATTGATTATTTAATCGCTCGAAGCGTGCAATTTTTTGCTCCCGGTATTCCGCAGGTGTATTACACCGGTTTACTGGCAGTGCCTAATGCCATGGAGTTACTGAATCAAACTCAAGTAGGTCGCGACATTAATCGCCCTTATCTACAGGTAAGCGACATTCAAACAGCCATGCAAAAACCGGTTGTTAAAGCGCTATGTGAGCTGATCACTCTACGCAATAAAGTCGATGCCTTTAATGGTGAGTTCACCATGACAAACCAGGCTAATCAGTTAATACTTTCTTGGATACATGGCGACAGTACAGCAAAGCTAAGCGTTAATTTTGCCACCAAAGAAACCCATATCAACATCGTTGAATCTCAGCAATCGACTCACATTGTACTGGCAGATTTATTGGCTAAACACAGCGGATAATCTACGTATGTGTTAAGCTTAAACGTAAACAAGGCGCCTAATTAGGCGCCTTGTTGGTATCGATATGATTGTCTCGATCTGTTTGTATCGAACTGTTTGTATCAAAAATCGTCCGGTCATCAATATTACATCAACAACTGCCACCACGTGAAAGTTCATAACCCAACACTTCAGCATGATGAGCATCAGCAATAAACATTTCTGCGGCTTTACGACCTTTTTGTTCTGAATGCTGGAACACAGTCGTCAGCGGCGGGATAGCTCGTGAACCTTCATCAATACCATCAAAACCCACCACTCGAATATCTTCAGGGATCCGCAAACCTTGTTGGATTGCCTCGCGCATTAAACTCAACGCTATTAAGTCACTCATGCACAAAAATACATTCGGACGCGGTACACAATTAAGCGCTTCTTTGGCTGCTATGGCAGCAAAGTCGGCATTACTTTCAGGAATATTCCAAATGCGATCATCACCAAGCTTAACCCCAGTATCACCAATGGCATCCAAATAGCCTTGCAAACGCTGATGCGCTACTGAGGTATCAATTTCCATAGAATGAATATCATACACGCGGCAGGTTAAGTGAGTGTCGAGCAAGCGTAATCCAAGAATTGCGACCTGATCTTGCTCTGATTGAATAGCCAATTTAGCCACTTCATAGGCGCCGGCTTTATTGTCGATACTCACCGAAGCACTGCGATGAATATTAAAGTCGACCGTCACCACTTTTTTACGAACTTTTTTCAATTGCTCGGCCAATAAACTGTTACGGGGGCGACCATAACAAATAAAGCCATCGACAAAATCATTTACGCCATTAACATTGTCAGAACTGCCAGAAAACAACAGTAAATTAATTTTATGTTGTTCAAAAACTGCCGCAACGCCTTTCATAAACTTACTGGCTACGGGGTCCGACACCATGTATTCAATACTGTCCGACAACACTAATGCTACTGTATCGAATTTGCCACGCCTTAAAGATTGCGCGGCTTTATTGGGTCCAAAATATCCTAGCTCGTTACAGGCAGCTAGAATGTCTATACGGCGTTTTTCCGACAGCTGATCTGGACGATTAAACGCATTAGATACCGTCGCATTCGACACACCTAATTCTTTGGCAATACTTTTTAAGGTCCAATGCTTGGAGTCTGGCATAACGGGTCCGTTTACGTCGTGGTTTTAGCCTATATAGCTATACATAACATGAATGTATCGATGCAAGTCGATGAAAAATTCAGATGCAAGTATAGCGTTGAAGCGAAAAACGGCACCAGCGAGTTAGGCTACTGCCAAATTATAAATTGTCTTGCTGTTCAACATGAGTAACAAGGCTGGCTATCGACATATTTTGCTCAGCTGTTGGATTTTTTAAGCGTTTTGCAAACCAAAAACGAGGCTTCCAATAAATATTATTCAAACTCGAAATTTTTACGCCTTTTTTGGTCGAGGCATGTAAAAAACGGTCATTGCCCATGTAAATACCGACATGACGAACGGTTCGAGTAGTTTTAAAAAAAACTAAATCGCCAGTTTTTAACTGATTACGCGGTATTTCTTTACCCAAAATACGTTGCGAGTTAACAGTACGAGGTAACTTGTCGCCAACAATATTCAGGTAGGCCAAATACACAAACCCTGAACAATCTACGCCATTTCTACTCAGCCCCCCTAAACGATATGGAGTACCTTTCCATTGGTCGTGAAAACTCAATAGGTTTGGCTCACTCCACTTAGGAGGTTCTGGTCTAAGCATGGGAGGAACCACCATAGGCTTAGGTGCGATAACCACAGCAGGGGGAGATGCACACGCAGACAAAAACACTAAGCAAC
>NZ_JACJFI010000150.1 GCF_014164505.1 Shewanella sp. SG41-4
AGTCTTCAAGTCATGGTATGGCTTACCTTATTTTATGTAAGTTTTTATTGGCCTTCACCCGTTTATTGCGCGGCAAAGCCAATGTCACTATCCATTGGCCAATTGATGAGTTAGGTACGCTACATCACACTAACGTGAAGAAAATTTTCGATGCCTGTGAGAACAACAATATCAGTGTATTAGGGGCTTTTCCAAATCCTGAATCTGAAGTGCTAAGTCTATTTGCTAACCGTTACATCATTAATAAGCAAACGAAAAAGCTGCAGGTCGTTAAACCTAAAGCCAACCCGTTAGCAGCCCGTTTATCGCAACGTAACACTAAAACCGAAATGCCTACGGCGGAAATGACTCGCGCTGAAACTGCTAAGGAGCACATCTAATGTCTGAATCGACTGAAACTACCTTAGTAGGTACTGGCGCATTAATAGAGCAATTGTTGCGTGGAGAGTTTATTTGCCGAGTGACCAATGAAGACGGTTGGCGGGCATTAAAAAACAACAGCACTCGCGACAGAGTTGAAACCTACCTTAACCAAATTAATCGCACCATTGCCAGTGCTGGTGAGGGTGAAGTCTTTTTTTGTGGTTATTTGCAGCTAGGCGAGGTTGAGCGCAAAGTTATTTCATCGCAATTTAAAGATATTTGCTCAGGACTAATTCCATTAGTGGAATGGCTAGTATTAGTGCAAGAAGCCAGTGGTCAAGATGCTCCGCTGAGCGAAGGCGCGCCGATCCGCTTAACCGATTTACAAGCGCGTATTGAAGACACGCCAGCCTTTAGAGAGCAACTCACTAAGTTGAGTCATTACCGATTATTCGGTTCAAGCAGTACTAACGTTGACGGCCAAATTAAGTTGGTATTTAAGCGCTTAGTGGAACTGGGTTATTTAACCAAACCCAATAGTGAAAAACAGATTTATATTGCCACGGGTAAGTTAGATTATTTATACGAAGTGATCCGCTTTATTGATGAGACCGAAGGCTTAAGTCTTGAGGCACAGGCAGAAACAGCGACTCAAAGGGACTTGATATGAGCAGTAACTTACACCAAGCTGGGGTAAAGCTGCTCAAGCAACTTGGGCGCCATGCCGATGTTGTCATGGATGCATATTTGGCAGGGTCGATTAACGATACAGCCCATGATGCTGGCGTTATCGAAAAACTGAAAAAAAGTGGCATTTTATGGCGACCAGAACCGGATCAAGAACTGCGCTTAAAGCGTTCGGTGCGGGCATTATTGGAAGAAGCATTAAGCGACGAACGTAATCGACAGATTGATGCCAACGTCGGCTCAGCGCTAGCGACAATAAAAACCTTAGCCGATCATTATAAAGAAGCGCGCCGTGATGTAGATTTCAGTGCTGCAGAAGCCTATTTAGCCGATTTAAATGAGCATGTATACAGCTTTACCGACAGTTTACGTTATTCAATTCGGGTGTTATGGAGCCGAATTAACAACGAATTTGGTTATGTTGGGACTATAAGTGCCAAAATTCGCGAAAACGAATTGGCCCAAAGCCAGGTGTCAGAGCTGCTAAACGGCTTAGAAATGTTTCAATTTAGCGAGTTAGGTGAAATTGCTGGTGATATCCGCGAGCTGCGCCGTTTGTTGATGACCAGTTTGCAAGAAACCTTAAGTCAATGTACTCAAGAGTTGAGTATTGTCCAGGCTAGATTGTATGAGTTACTTGGGCGGTTTAGGCAAATCCAAGGACGCACCCGATTACTCAAAGGTTGGTTACTGCACACCAACATGCATCCTGATTATCAACCTGAAAACCATGTAGTGCATAAAGCGGTACCGGTATTATTTAATTGTGCTGAAGCGCTTATAGCCCCTGCAAGTGTTGATGTGTCAAACCCTCATCACGAACTAGAGCTGATGAGCTTAGTGGCACAAGTTAAAGCCATTAGTCGCGACTCGTTACCTGCGGTACTGCGTGAGCATAATGTAACCTTTGAAATGGGTGATAGTGAAGATTTCGACATCCCTGAAAATCCCCTTAAAATAGCCGTGGATGAATATTTTTGTGAAGTGATTGATTCCGGTTTACGTCAATCGGCATTAAGCTATTTGCAAGAGAAGCAATTAACATGGGATGCAGAAAGCTGGCTTTATCAGGTCATTGGCGGTTATGAAGGCCTAGCCGATGAGCATAAAAATTACTTTGAGCTTGAACCGATAGGTAAACCTGATCCGGTTTATAGCGGCAATTTTATTATTAACGATGTTGAGTTATGGCTAGCCTAAGCAAAAGACAGTTACAGCTAATGGAACACGCGGCAAAGCAGCGCTTGCCGCGAGTGAAGTTCACTGCCGATTGGAAAAAATTGTATCAATTGTGGCAAATAGGTGAGACCGATGGTGCTGACAAATACCTGTATTTGACCGCAAACGATTATGTCTTACTGCGTAACATGGCCCAAATTGATTCGGGCTTAGATATTCTGGCCCTTGATTTTGATGTGCCCCGCCAACAGATGTCACAACTCAGCGCTAATGAAAAATACGCTAACATCAGCCCTGAAGCTGATTATGTATTAGTTAAGCTGGCGCCTAGTTTATCTCAAGTCCAAGTGACTGATTTAGCACCAGGTTCAGTTGCCGATTTATTATCTGTACATAATTGTTCACTGCGATTAAAGGTCGACAGTGCGATTGCGCTTTGTCAGACACTCAATTTACCGAACCTTATAGTGGTCGAAAACCTCGACAGTTTTGATCACTTTTTTACCAATTCATTTACCCCAGATTTACAGACCATTATTAATACTTGCATGGTGTTATACCGTGGTAGTCATGACTATTCGCCAGCAGGCCGAAAGCGTTTTTTACACTTACTTGAACCACTCAACATCAATGTCATCGGCTTTACTGATCTTGATCCTGCAGGGTTAATGATTGCCAATACCCTTGAGTCTTGCCGTAGCATAATAGTGCCGCAACTCGCACTAGCGTCGCCAGATAAATTATTAGCGTTAACCCAGACAAATTCGACGGATGATTTTCATAAACAACATAAGCAATGGGCTTATCTTAATAATTTGTATCGAGATGCACATTCTGGCGATAAATCAGATTCTCAATCTTCCGTCCAATCAGTCATATATAATCCGCAATGGTTAGCGTTAGTGCAATGGCTCGGACAACATTGCGTGAGCATTAAACAGCAGCACATGTTAGCCAAATCGATGTCACTGACGTTACTTAATCGCTACTCTGCAGAATAAAAAACGCTACGCTGATTGAACAGACTCATCTCATTTATTAAACCGAGTTGAGCTCACTCAACCGCCAAGCAAAACCTTCAAATTGATTGTTACTCTCGCTGTCTGCTTGATTTTTATCGCTATACGCACAGATTTTAGCCGTTTAGGTCCTAAATCTATTACTGGTTATACCATCGTTAGTGATTAACTAAGTCTATAATCTATTGTTATTTTTAGCTTTTATATTACATGCTTGTTAAGCGACGATTAAGTCATCACTTTTGTTCATAAGGTGATTGAAATATATTGCGCTATGTCTCAGTATTTCAGCGCTCGAAAAGAATAAGCACCAGGATTGGTATAACAATAATTAGCAACAGAAGTTGCCATTTCGAAGGGAAATTTATAGATGACAAAATCACTTTCAGCACGGATCTTTATCGGTCTGTTTTTTGGGGTTCTGCTTGGTAGTATTGTGCAGTTTTTACTGGCAGATAATGCTTTTTTTGGTGGCACGTTAGTTAGCCTAGCCAGTGGTGTTGGCACCATGTTCGTCAATATGATTATGATGCTAGTGGTTCCACTGGTGTTTGTGAGTATTGTGTGCGGTGTGTGTGAGTTACAAGATTTAAAAAGCTTTGGCCGTTTAGGGGGTAAAACCTTTGGGTTTTATATTATTAATACCATGGTAGCGATTTTAGCTGCTTTTACCGTCGCAATGATATTTGAGCCCGGTAAAGGCGTGGATATGTCGAGCAACGGTTCGCTGGATATTACCGCCACAGAACTGCCTGATTTAATGTCGTTAATTGTGAGTATTGTACCAAACAACCCGTTTTCAGCCTTTACCTCTGGCAATATGTTGCAAGTGATTTTTATGGCGCTATTAATGGGCGGTGTCATTAAATCAATGGGGCAATCGGTTGAGGGAGCAGTTAAAGGATTTCAAACCGCCAATAAAATCATGATGCGTTTAATTTCTGTGGTAATGAGTTTAGCGCCATACGGTGTATTCGCCTTAATGTTTAAATTAGGCGCAACCTTAGAGCCTGAAATTTTTGTCAGTGTAGTTGAATATTTAGTGCTTATTTTGGCTTTATTATTGATTTGGATTTTTATCGTATACCCATATTCTGTTAGCCTGTTCACTCCTATTTCAGCGAAAACTTTCAGAGATAAAACTCAAGAACAAATTCTCTTTTCATTGTCTACTGCTAGCTCAAACGCCACTATTCCGGTAACCATGCGTACTCTTACTGACAAGCTAGGTGTGAGTCAAGCTGTGGCTGGTTTTGGTGTGCCACTGGGGGCAACCATGAACATGGGCGGGGTGTCGATTTATATCACTATTGCGATTTTCTTTGTTGCAAACGCCTTTGGTATGCCAATCAGTAATGATCAAATTCCATCGTTATTGTTCAGCGTATTTTTACTGTCGGTGGGTGCTGGTGGTGTTCCTGGTGGTGGGATGGTGATGATTGGGGTATTGATTTACCAATTAGGCTTACCAGCAGAGGCATTTGTGATTGTTGCAGCATTAGACCGTATTATTGATATGGTATGAACCTCATGTAATGTGGTCGGTGATACTGCGGTATTAACCATTGTGGATCAAACTGAACAAGCGCATCAGCTTGAGGCTGCAAAAGCTGCAGCTGAGGAAGTATAAGATTCGTTTAGCAGTATGAATAAAATGGCCTGCATAGCAGGCCATTTTATGTCTAAGGTGTTATTTTTTTATTTTTAAGGTGTTATGTCTAAGGTCATATGCTTAGGGTTTTATATTGGCGAACCTGTTACAGGGTCGTTGTGTCGAAAATAGTAGATGCTATCTATGCTGCATTTTATTTTCTATCTTGGTCATCAGCTTGAATGTCGTCTTTTCTAAATCATCTAAACCGCGATGAGCAACCTGCTCGTAAGAGCGATTAATATAGCGATAAGCTTGTGGGTAGTTAAACTCAATCACCTCAAGTTCTGCCAATTCATTCAGCGCCTGTGTTTGTCCTATGGGATAGTTCATCATTTGATGATATTCAATGGCTTTTTTAAACTGCTCTCTGGCTTCATCATTACGACCTATGCGCTGTTTATCATGCCCGCAAGCTGTGAAATATAGCCCAATGTTAGCCAGTCTTTCACTTTAGCAGCATTGGTTTTGGCAATGGTAAGTACACCTAATGCTTGTTCTATTCTGTCCGTTTCGGTGTAGCTTTGCGCTAATAATAATCTTAGTCTGGCTAATTCTCTCTCATCTTGCTGATGTTTAGCTAGATTGATTGCTGCTATCAATGTGGTATGAAGCTGTTCATATTGATGTTGCTGCAATTGGATACTGGCCAGTAAACGCATGGCAACTAAGTTGTCTGGCGTGGTGTTTATGAGTGTAGATAAGTGCTGCTCAGCAGCCTTAGTGTCGCCAAGTTGTAGCTGTGTTATTGCATTGAACAACAGAGGGGAACTAAGACGTGAATGGTATTGAGTTGCTGTTTTCTTATTTTGTTGCTTCTGTTGTAAATTGTGTTGTGAATTGAGCTGCTGAGTAATCTCGTTTGCTGCTGCTGCTAATAATGTTTGTTCGATGCTGGAAGCGTTAACGACTCCCGCTTCTGTATGATGCTGCTGATGTAGTGTAAACGCTAATTGATATTGATTATTGGCACCGGTAATACTGGATTCAATCACCAACCCCGCGCCAGAGACAGCCATTAATTGCTGAATGTCGACAGTTTGGCTCAAGTGGTCATTAGCGATAAGTGAGATAATATTTATAATATCTTCGGTTTGCAGTAACAGGTAATGAACACCGACATTTAGCTGATTGATAAGCACATCCATCGCTGCATAGCGATTCCATTGTGAATCAGCGTTGTCTGTTGAGAGGTGTACCGGCAGCACTAAAATAGTGCCTTTTTCCATTGTGGTAGGTTTAGTTGACATCAGATAGGCATAGGCACTCACGCTAATTAACAGTAAAAATAAAACAGCCGCAATGTATTTTTTTTTATTCGATGTTCTGGCTTGCGACATCGTTATAGTCCTTTATTAATATCGTTAAAATAACTTAGTGGGTATTTAAGTTATTGTAAAGAAATGATTCTTTAGTCTCGCCTCCTGAAAGCATGCAACATTGTGGTTCACTGTGTTTATTCACTTCAGTCAGGTCATCAATCAGTTCAATTGCACTACATAAATGAAAAAACCGCCAGAAGGCGGTTTTCTTACAACAGGCTCAATTAATCAATTGATGGCTCTTCGCTGTAATCAATACCATGGTAGCTCAAGCAGGTATCGACTTCGTTGGCACTGCCTAAAATCACTGCAACGCGCTGATGAATTTCGGTTGGCTGAATGTCCAATATCGTTTCATAACCTGTTGATGCTTTACCGCCAGCTTGCTCAACTAGCAATGCCATTGGGTTGGCTTCATACATTAAACGTAACTTGAACGGTTTTGCTGGATTTTTATTGTCTGTCGGGTAAGAGAAAATACCGCCACGGCACAATACACGATGCACATCACCGACCATTGCGGCAATCCAACGCATGTTAAATGATTGCTCACGAGGTCCTATTTCTCCGAGTAATAAGTCGGCAATATAGGTTTGCATTGGTGCTTCCCAAAAACGCTGGTTTGACATATTAATGGCAAACTCGGCTGTGTCTGGGGTTATTTGTACGTTATCGTCGGTCAGTAAAAACTCTTGGCTGTCTGGATCAAGAGTATAAAACTGGGTGCCTTGGCCTGTGGTTAGCGCCATCATGGTTGATGGGCCATACAACACATAACCCGCAGCAACTTGTTTGCGGCCAGCTTGTAAAAAGCTTTGTTCGTTTAACTCTCCAGCGGGTGCAGGTAATACTGAAAATATAGTGCCCACTAATGAGTTGATGTCGATATTTGATGAGCCATCGAGTGGATCAAAACACACCAGGTATTCACCTTTAGCATTCACCTCAACCACATAATCTTCTTCTTCAGACGCTAAACCACGTACATTGCCATCGGCTTTAAGGGCATCTTTAAGCATGTCATTGGTGATCACATCCAGTTTTTTCTGGGTTTCGCCTTGAATATTTTCTTGCTCTGTTGCACCCAAAACGCCCGCTAATGCCCCGTGACGAACCGCACCACTAATGGCTTTTGAGGTGTCAGCTAGGGTGAATAGTAGTTGTGTTAAAGACGCGTTTACGGCTTGTGCGCTAAGGGTTTGTGCCAAAGTCTGCATGATTTTTCCTATGAGATTTTGCGAGGTTAAGGTCGATGTTGTTAATTCTTATCAGTTATGTGTAAATCATACCCCACAATGACGCTAATTTCAGCGATTGTTATCTGAGGTTTTGGTTTTACTGTTAATTGAGGCAAAATGTGGGCGGATTGAATTGCCCCAAGGATTATTAATAATGACAACAACATGGAAGCATCATGCTTTAGCGGCAGTGTCTGCCGTGCCACTTCTTTTTACGAGCCCGGTTTTTTCAGCAACAGCAACCGCTAAAGGCAGCATCATGAACTCATCAACTACCGCGACACTGACTGCAATCAACGGTAGCACTACACCACTAACCATTGAACGTATTCATGCGTCACCAGCCTTAGCAGGCTCAAGCCCTCGTGGGTTGGCCTTATCGCCTAACGGAAAACGTGTAACCTATTTATCGAACCGAGCCGATAATCAGCATTTGTATGATTTATGGCAAATGGATATCGCTACGGGTAAGCGCAGTGTGCTGATTAATGCAGATCAATTAGAGGCTGGAGAACTGTCTGATGAAGAAAAAGCTCGTCGAGAGCGTCAGCGTATTTACGGCCAAGGGATCATGGAGTATTTCTGGTCTGAAGACAGCCAACATATTTTAATCCCTGCTGCGGGTAAGTTGTATTTATATGATGTTGACAGCAATAAAGTGGCTGAGCTTGCAACTGGTGAAGGTTTTGCTACCGATGCACGTTTGTCTCCGAAAGGTCACTTTGTGTCATTTGTGCGTGATCAAAACTTATTTGTACTGTCATTGGATAGTCAAAAAGTAACAGCACTCACTACTGACGGTAAAGGGCCGATTAAAAACGCTATGGCAGAGTTTGTCGCCCAAGAAGAAATGGACCGTATGACAGGCTATTGGTGGGCGCCCGACGAGTCTGCCATTGCCTTTACTCGTATCGATGAATCCGGTGTTGAGTTAGTGACTCGTAATGAAATTTACGCTGAGGGGATTAAATTAACTGAGCAGCGTTACCCTTATGCAGGTAAAGCCAATGTTGAGATAGCACTGGGTGTCGTGACCTTAAAAGATCGCAACATTAGCTGGATTGATTTAGGCACACAAAAAGACATGTATTTGCCTCGCGTAGATTGGTTGCCAGACAGCCAGCATGTGTCGTTCCAATGGCAAAGTCGTGATCAACAAACGCTAGATTTACGCATTGCAGCAATTTCTAAACCGACACAAACTAAAACGGTAATTGAAGAGCGCAGCAAAGCATGGGTAAATTTAAACAATGATTTGCACTTTTTAAAGCAACAAGCGGCCTTTATTTGGGGCTCCGAGCGTGATGGTTTTAATCATCTGTATTTATTTGACTTAGAAGGCAAACAACTTAAACAATTAACCCAAGGTGATTGGGCGGTTGACGCACTTGAGTTTGTCGATGAAGCAACGGGTTGGGTATATTTTAGCGGTCGAAAAAACAGTGTCGTTGAGCGTCATTTGTATCGGGTCAACCTTAATAAAGGTATGGATTCCATTGAGCGAATTAGCCAAGCATCGGGTATGCATGAGGCTGTATTTGCAGATAAAAAGCCCGTTTATTTAGATTACTTTAGTAGTTTACAGCAACCGCCACAGATAAGTTTACACAATGATTCTGGCAAACAGTTAGCTTGGGTTGAACAAAATGAAATTGATAAAAACCATCCGCTTTATGATTATGCAGGCTTATGGCAAGTGCCTGAGTTTGGGCAATTAACTGCTGAAGATGGTCAAGCATTACAATACAGATTGTTTAAACCAGTGCCTTTTGATGCCGCTAAACAGTATCCAGTTGTGGTGCGCGTATATGGTGGACCGCATGCTCAGTTAGTGGTGAACAGCTGGAGCGAAGCAGATTATTTTACTCAATATCTGCTACAGCAAGGCTATGCGGTATTTCAATTAGATAATCGTGGTTCAGCGCACCGTGGGACTCAATTTGAATATGTCATTTATCAAAATATGGGTGATGCTGAAGTAAACGATCAAAAAGTTGGTGTTGATTACTTACGCAGCTTGCCGTTTATTGATGGTGATAATGTTGCAATTTACGGTCACAGTTATGGTGGTTACATGGCGTTGATGAGTCAGTTTAAGGCGCCTGGTTATTTTAAAGCAGCAATATCGGGTGCGCCAGTAACGGATTGGCGCTTGTATGACAATCATTATACTGAGCGTTATATGGGGGACCCACAAACCAATAAGAAAGGTTACGATGCCAGCAGCATTTTACCTTATGTGAAAAATTACCAGTCGGGCTTATTGATGTATCACGGTATGGCTGATGATAATGTCCTGTTTGAAAACAGCACTAGAGTATATAAAGCGTTACAAGATGAGGGTAAGTTATTCCAAATGATGGATTACCCTGGGTCTAAACATTCAATGCGTGGCGAGAAAGTGCGTAATCATTTATATAAATCATTAGCGGCATTTTTAGATCAACAGCTGAAGTAATCACTATGGCGTTCCATGATTAACTAAAAAGCAGATATAAAAAAAACCAGGTGATTCACCTGGTTTTTTATTGCGGCTAACCTTAAAAGATTATGCTTCTAAGTCACCACAAAAACGATAGCCTTCACCGTGAATTGTCGCGATGATTTCTGGCGTATCAGGCAAGCTTTCAAAGTGCTTACGGATACGACGAATTGTCACATCAACAGTGCGGTCATGGGGCTTTAATTCACGGCCAGTCATTTTTAATAACAAGTCGGCACGTGTTAAAATCTTACCTGGGTTTTCAACAAAGTGAAGCATCGCACGGAATTCGCTGCGTGGAAGCTTATAAGCTTCGCCC
>NZ_JACJFI010000151.1 GCF_014164505.1 Shewanella sp. SG41-4
CCCAATGCAATGATGTGTCGCATTTTCAGCGGCCACTTTAGCTATTTGTTACATCATTTTTTTGCGCTATTGAAGTTGTAATACTCCACATAAATAGCGACCAATTAAGCAACTTGGTTAGTCAGTTGATGTTCTTTATGGTCAACTTACTCAGAAAATAAGCTGTTAAATTGGTCTTTAAAAATATAAGAAATATCATAATTAGCTTCAATATTATTACAGGAGCTTATTCTCATTAGTTAGTGTAGCGGCTGTTCTATCTAGATAAATATGATTGAATTGTGTTGTTACCACTACCCATACTCATTTTGGTAATGTCATTATAGGATTTAGTTTATTTGTGCGCTAACCAATTATACCGACTTGGTAATACCGATAGTGAGTTATTAAGCGAGGGAAGGTATTGGTCATAAGGTCAGTGCTTATTAATCATTCTGTTCACTTATCATTGCGGCTATTGATGCCTCGTTATTGCGAACGAGTGATCAACACAATCGGACATATAGTTATTTATTCAAGGGATATGAACATCACAAATCGATTTGCTGTTAGTTACAACAAAAAGAGATTTGTATCGCCGTTTACACTAATGAATGTTCAATGGTTATTTATGCGCGTTAATGTGAGTGTACTAGATAAACAAGGTGTAGTGAGTTGAATTACATACGAGTGAAAGGCTGCACATAAATTGTGTCGGCCCTCGCTCGTTACTATCAATATTGGTTTGGTTTTATATGCAGGGCCATGTAGGGGAACATGAACTTAGTACCTCATTCAGTACATTATTTTATCGCTTGTAAAATGACAAATTTGCCATTGGATGCAACAGTAGTGCAGTTTTTAAAAATGCGGTTTATTTTAACGTGGTAGGCTAAATGTCGATTACCGACAATGTGCAATAAACCGCCTTTTTTTAGGCGCTTATGTGCGTCGACAAACATTTGCCAAGCGATATGGTCGGTAATGGCTTCACCTTGATGAAACGGAGGGTTACATATCACTAAGTCTGGTTCGACATCTGCGGGCAAGTGACTAAGGCAATCGTCCCAATGAAAAAAGGCTTGTGGTGTTTGTTCAGTTTGAAGATCTTGGGTTTGAAGATCTTGGGATTGAGTATCTAGCTGGTTAGTTTGCCAATTATGCTTTGCCGAAGCGATAGCCATATCAGAGTCATCCACAAAGTGGATCTGTGCATTTGGATAACATTGTTTTGCATGCAATCCTAAAATACCGTTACCACAACCTAAGTCTATAACGTGCTTGAATTCACCTTTTGGCATGTTGTCGAGCATAATCCTTGCGCCAATATCGAGCTTATTGGCTGCAAATACATTAGCCAGGTTACTGATAGTGAGTTTGAGTTCTTCGACATTCCAACTCACCGCTTTTGCTAATGAGCGTATTTTACCATCGCTAATACAGCTAATTACTCGTGTTTTTTTCCACGCTAAACTGGCGGAAGCTGGGCCTAGATTTTTTTCAATACTAGCCAATAATGGAGCATTGATTGACTTGGCTTTAGCCCCGATCAGTATTTGAGTTCCCGCAGGGAGCACCGTCGATAAACGCGCAAGTTGCTGGCCAAAATAGTGTAGGTTTTTAGGTAACTTCATCAGCACTAATTGAATATTTTGTGGCAGTGTTTCGCGGCTATTTAGCCAATGTATGTTGGTTGGTACTAATTTGTTGTGTAATAAATTGTGCTGACAACCCAATAAACTGGTTTTTGCATCCGTTTCTACAAGCAATCTACCGTGTGGATGTTGCATTGTTAATCCGCACGTTAGCGCGCCAAAGTTGTCATTAATAATGGCGGTAGTGGTTGCTGTTATTTCGGTGTCGATTAAGTACTTTACTAGGTGTTCATCTGCGGCATCCCATGCTTGTAAGTTTGATGCTTGTTGGCTTGGATAACGAAAAAGCTCAAGCTCTATACCTGAACAAGCAAATTGGGTTGTCATAACGGTGTTACCTAATAAAAAGAATATCGATAAAATAGCTCGATATTATCTCAGATATCACTTACCAGCGCGAGGCTTAGGCTTAAACAAGTTGATAAGGGGAATTTTGTGGAGTGGCGCTAGTTAACTGATTATCAAAGCTTCCATGTTTAACTCGTGTTAAGCGACATGTTAAATGTAGGATACAGAACAAGGTGATATTAATTTTTTTAACTTTGAAACTAAAACCTAACGTCACGAAAATGGCTGTGCTGCAGAGATGATTGCTATTAATTGCACGGTTCAGTAACATCAATATATTGACTTAAAATAATGGTTTTCAAGGGATATTGATGAAAGGTGCTGGTGGAACGTCAGGTGGAATGGGTCAGTTCTTTATTGGGCTAGTGATGATGTGTGGTGGCTTTTATATGCTATTAAATGCCATTAAAGTGACCAGCTCATTTGGCTTTGGCAGCCATTTATATCAGCTGGGTGGCTTTGGGCTTACCAGTGGAATGGTGATGATACCCTTTATGTTTGGTGTTGGACTGATGTTTTATAATGGCAGAAACATACTTGGGTGGTTACTGACATTTGGCTCGTTAGTGGCATTGGTTTTTGGCGTAATAAGCTCGATTAATTTTCGATTTTCTTACATGAGTGCATTTGATTTAATCGTTATCTTGGTACTTTGTGTGGGGGGTATAGGGTTGTTTTTACGATCGCTGAAAGCGATTGAAAAACGTTACCCTGAGTCTTAATGTTATGGTTTTTAAACCTATTGGTGTCTAACATCCGCTTGTTTGAACATCTATAACAGGGCGTGCGGTGGTTGATGTTGCTTGCCGATAACGTAAATAACACGCCGCTTTGCCTGCATCCTCTGTGATTACCCCGTGCCAGTATATCCATGCTCCAGCATACACGCTGGGGCGTTTGTTCCAATCACCTTCGGGAATATTCATTAGCATTGCAATACCAGCGGCTGTTCCGTCGGGATAGCCATAAGCTAAGTTAACATTGACCCCATCAATATTAAGCGTCGTAGTCGCAAGTCTTTCTACACCAGCAATAGCGGCTTTTGAATAGGTTAAGGTCGCAGCTGATTGCATTGCTGTTTCCATTCCTACCATGGTAGATACAATTGCATCTTTGCGTAAGCTAATGAATTTACTTTGCGCAACAACGGCCAATAAGGCCAAAATAATAATCACAACAACCAACTCTATTAATGTAAAACCTTGTGATGGTCTTATATTATTTCTCATGCTGTTTTTCATCTTATTGCTCATGCTGTTTTTCATGTTATTTTTTAGTGATACTAGCATCATTTTTTCGGTGGTTATAATCCTACTGTGTCGGCGCCTTATTGTGTAAGGCATCTACAATGTTGTGTTTTGTTGGTACTATCAGGACATCTTAGTTATATATGCTGGTTAATACTGTGACGAATCCAACGACGACTTCATTTGAGTCAACTTCTGCTACTAAACCGCCTTTAAAACCTTCTGTTCTGCCTTGGATTTTACAATTTCTGTCTCCTTATCGTATGAAAGTAGTGGCGGCGATTGTATTTCTGTTTATTGGCTCGCTTGCATGGTTATCGCTTGGGCAAGGTGTTCGGTTAATGGTCGATGAAGGATTTATTGCCGATAATGCTGGGCGATTGAATGAGATCATGTTGTTTATTATTGCTATTACTGCAATCAGTGGAACTGCGGTTTTCTGTCGTTTTTATCTGATGACCTGGCTTGGTGAGCGGGTTAGTGCTGATATTCGGTTACAGGTTTACAATCATTTATTGTCATTATCGCCAGCTTTTTTTGCGACTCAGCGTACCGGTGAGGTTATTTCACGTTTTACGGCAGACAGTACCTTGCTGCAAAGCGTTGTCGGGTCGAGCTTATCGATGGCGTTACGTTCAAGTGTGACCGTGATTGGTGGCATTGTTATGATGGCATTTACCAGTGTTAAGTTGACGGCATTAGTGCTGTTAGCTGTTCGTTTGGTATTAGGCCGTGAGATCTTTTTTGGCCGAAAATGCAGAACATTGTCGCGTAAAAGTCAATATAGGGTAGGCGATCTTGGCGCTTATATTGATGAATCATTGCATGAAATTCATACTGTTCAAGCGTATACCCACGAGGCTAAAGACCGCCAGCTATTTGCTGATAGAGTCGAGGCGGTTATGGATGTGGCTAAAGGCCGTATTATGTATCGTGCGCTGCTTATTTCAACGGTGATGTTTTTAAGCATTGCTGCAATTGCTTTTGTTACATGGATTGGGGCGCAAGATGTGATGTCTGGCAGTATCACCGGTGGCGAGCTGTCTGCGTTTATGTTTTATGCCGTAATGGTTGCAGGTGCTGTAGCGACTATCAGTGAAGTGTTTAGCGAAATCCAACGGGCTTCTGGTGCCGCAGAGCGTTTAATTGAGTTAGTCAAAACGCCGATAGATATACCTGAACAAGTGATCCCCAACCAAGTCGTGTTACCTGTTAAAGGTTTACTTAGTTTTGATAACGTATGTTTTGCTTATCCGTCAGATTTGGCGCAAGACGTGATCCGCCAGTTGTCGATGTCGATTACTCCTGGTGAAAGGGTTGCTTTAGTTGGGTCAAGCGGAGCAGGGAAAAGCACCTTATTTGAATTGATGATGCGTTTTTACCAGCCTAAACAAGGGCGAATATTATTAGATGGCATTGATATTTCAACTCTGGCATTGGCAGATTTACGTCAGCAGTATGCACTTGTACCGCAAGAGTCGGTGATTTTTGCCATGAACGTACTCGATAATGTGCGCTATGGCCGTTTAGACGCCAGCGATGAAGAGGTGAAACAGGCTTGCATTGCGGCTAAAGCGGATGAGTTTATTTGCGAATTTACTGATGGTTATTCGACGTATTTAGGTGAACGTGGCGTGCGTTTGTCTGGTGGGCAAAAGCAACGTATTGCTATCGCAAGAGCGATTCTTGCCGACAGACCAATATTACTGCTTGATGAAGCGACGAGTGCGTTAGATGCGATAAGCGAAATCAAAGTAAAACAGGCTCTGGATTCACTTATGGCCAAACGTACAACTGTAATTATTGCCCATCGTTTAGCTACCGTGATCAATGCAGACCGGATTTTCGTGATAGATAAAGGACAACTAATTGCCAGTGGTACTCACAACGAATTAATGGCAAGCAATGATCTATATCGCGAATTTGCCAGTTTACAGCTATTGATGGATAACGAGCCGTCATAATGGTTACTGATTGGTGCAGTGAGTGTGTCGTTGAGAAATAAAAAAGATGCCGAAGCATCTTTTTTAATTTCGAATCAATTAACTTTTTCAAATGACATTAATCGCAGTTTGATAATCAGTTATTGCTCTGGGTTGAGGTAACTTACATAGCGTTTAAGCACATTAAGATTTACCTGCTTAACTCATCTCTTGCTTGCGTAGTACTTACTTCCCTAGTTTTTATTTACGTAGCTCTTATTTACGTAGTTTTTATTTACGTAGTTCTCGACGCAAAATTTTCCCTACCGCACTTTTCGGTAACTGTTCCGTAAACTCAATAATTCGTGGCACTTTATACGCAGTCAGTTGGCTGCGACAATAATCATTGATAGCTTTTTTGACCGCCTCGATATCCGTCGGCGGCTGCTTCAATACAATCACCGCTTTTACAGCTTCGCCAGAACGTTCATCTTCAACCCCTACGACTGCACACTCTAAGACTAACTCATTGGTTGAAAGTACGTCTTCAACTTCATTAGGATAGACGTTAAAACCAGAAACAATAATCATGTCTTTTTTACGATCAACAATGGTGTGATAACCATCTTCGCTGGCAATGCCAATATCACCGGTTTTAAAGAATCCGTCTTTTGTCATGACGTTAGCGGTTTCTTCTGGTTTATTCCAATACCCTTGCATAACTTGCGGACCGCGCACGGCAAGTTCGCCAGCTTGACCGATAGCTACTTCATTATCATCCATATCGAGCACATGAACTTCAGTGCCCAATACCGGTTTACCAATAGTACCAAGGCGTTGATACCCTGGTGCATTAAGGCTGACAACAGGAGATGTTTCAGACAAGCCATAGCCTTCTGAAATCATACATTGGGTGGTTTGTTGCCATAAGTTAGCTGCTGCACTCGTTAATGCGGTACCACCCGAAATGGTTATTTTCATTTTACTGAAATCTAAGGCTTTAAATTCCGGCTGATGACATAAGCCAACAAATAGAGTGTTCAAACCCGCAAACCCAGTAAATGGATAAGCTTTGATGGTATTGATTAGCCCTGCAATATCACGAGGATTAGGAATTAATACTGAGCAACTACCTGACTCAAAATACAGCACCAAATTAACCATAAATGCATAGATATGGTAAATCGGTAATGGCGCGACAAATACATCATGTCCTTCGGTCATGGTGCTAGCAATTCGTGATTTTACTTGACCAGAATTAGCCAAAAGGTTGCCATGATTGAGCATAGCGCCTTTCGATAAACCGGTTGTGCCGCCAGTGTATTGCAGAGCAATTAAATCATCATGGTTAGGTTTTATTGGTTGATAAGGATGCTTAGCACCTTCTGCTATCACAGCGGTAAACACCACTTTACTGAAGGGGGTTTCTGGCTGAGGTTGCGGCTGAATAAGATCCATTGCGTGGGTCGAAATCACCAACTCTACTGTTGTTTTGTCGATCACGTTAGTTAATGTCGGTAGTAAATCCGACAAAACGACTAAGGCTTTAGCCCCTGAGTCGTTAAATTGGTGAATGAGTTCACGCTCGGTGTACATCGGATTCGTGTTGACTAGCACCATGCCAGCTCGAATTACCCCATAAGCTGCAATCACAAATTGAGTAATATTAGGCAGTTGTATTGCTACTCTGTCACCCGGTTGCAATGAAGTGCTGTGTTGCAAATAACTGGCAAAATGGCGCGAGCCTTGTTCTATTTCACGAAAACTAGTGCTTTCCCCAAGACATGCATATGCAATATTATCTGCATACTTGTCACAAGCTTTTTCGATCAAATCAACTATGGATGTGTATTGGTGTAAATCAAGTACTGAATCTGCATCATAAGCCATGCATACCACCTTAGATATTTTTGGTTATTATTATAAATCAAACGTCCGTTTAGATTATTTTTACTAACCTACACGGGTCAATATCAATTGGCAAAGGTTCACTGAAATTCAGTTGAAATTAGATTACTCATTTTTTAGCTTGCCCATTTAAAACAGTTGTTCTAAAAATGCACTTTAAGCGTAAACTTATTGTTACAGTTTGTTTTTGTGGAGATTTTGTTGAAAAACTTCACTTATGTTAAATAAATCGTTATGTGACGTATGTCACTATTAATCAATTGCTTAGGTGTTTTTTTTGCGGGTTGCGGTATCGCGCTGATTTATTTACCCCAAAAAGTGTTAGCAATTGTATTTCAATTGTTATAGAAATGTAGTCGAGATAGGGAGTATTTCGATAGGGAGAGGCGTGTTTTCATTTAATTTTGTGAAAAATATCGTCGACAAACAACAATAATAAGCAGTTGAGAACATAATAATGATGCAATCAAAAAAATCTAAATTTGGTATCAGCTCTTTGAGCTTAGCCATTTCATTTGCACTTGCCGGTTCGGTGATAAGCACTCAAGCTTTCGCTGCCGATGAAGAAGTTGCAAAGGCAGAAAATGTCGAAAAAATCGCAGTACTGGGTTCACGCGCTGCACCTCGTTCAATCGGTGATTCACCAGTGCCGATTGATATCATCAGTAGTGATGACCTAAAGAAAAACGGTTCGACTGACATGATCGACATGTTAGTGACATCAGTGCCTTCGTTTAACTCTCGTGCACAACCTATTAGTGATGCAGCAACACTAGTACGTCCGGTTAACTTACGTGGTTTACCATCTGACAGTACACTTATTTTGGTTAACGGCAAACGCCGTCACCGTGCATCTGTTATCGCTTTCCAAGGTGGTGGCATTAACGATGGTGCACAAGGTCCAGATATTTCAGTTATTCCTGGCGTAGCATTAAAGCAAGTTGAAGTATTACGTGACGGTGCAGCTGCACAGTATGGTTCTGATGCGATTGCTGGTGTAATGAACTTCGTATTAAAAGACGCCTCTGAAGGCGGTTCTATTACTGTCAGCCAAGGTGAATACTACGAAGGTGACGGCGCAGCAACCACAATTGACGGTAACATTGGTTTACCTTTGACTGATGACGGTTTTGTTAACATCAGTGCACAATATAAAACCGCAGATGCGACTAGCCGTAGTGTCCAGCGTCCAGATGCAGCCGCTATTGCTGATGCGGGTAACACTTCAATTCAAAACCCTGCGCAAACTTGGGGTAATCCAGAGATCAATGATGATTTTACTGTATTCGTAAACTCTGGTTTTGATATCAATGATAACACT
Source organism: Shewanella sp. SG41-4 (assembly GCF_014164505.1). Lineage (GTDB taxonomy): Bacteria > Pseudomonadota > Gammaproteobacteria > Enterobacterales > Shewanellaceae > Shewanella. The sequence continues at coordinate 8,381 of NZ_JACJFI010000151.1, forward strand.
CACTTGTATGCATTTGGTAACGTGTCATCACGTGAAGCAACAGGTGGTTTCTATTATCGTAACCCACATAACCGCGGTAATGTTTATTCAGTCGATGGCGGTCAAACATTATTAGTCGGTGCTGTTAATGGCGATCAATCTACTTGTGGAGTTGTGCCTGCTAACGTACCAAACGTGCTTGATACTCCAGAGTATGCAGCAATGGTTGCAGATCCTAACTGTTTCTCAATGAACCAAATTCGTCCAGGTGGGTATACACCGCAATTTACCGGTAAAATTGAAGATATGTCTTTCTTCGCTGGTGTTAAAGGCGAGCTAGGCGAGTGGATGTATGATGTTAGTGGCGGAACTGGTAGTAACAAAGCCAGCTTTGGTTTAAAGAACTCACTAAACCCATCAATGGGTTTAGCTACACCAACTGACTTTGATACCGGTTCATACGAACAAGTAGAAACAACCTTTAACGCTGATTTTAATCGATTCGTTACTATCGGTGGTATAGAAGATATAAGCTTTGCTACTGGTGTTGAGTGGCGTGAAGAGTCATTCGAGATTGGTCAAGGTGATGAAGCCTCTTGGATTGCTGGTCCTTATGCAGACCAAGGTTTTAATATTGGTTCACACGGCTTTAAAGGCTTTGGACCAGAATCTGCGGGTAAAAACGATCGAAGCAATCTTGGTGTTTATACCGATATTGAAGCCTACTTAACTGAAGATTTCTTATTAGGTTTTGCACTTCGTTATGAAGATTTCTCTACTTTTGGTGACACACTAAACTACAAGTTAACCGCGCAATATGTTGCAACAGATGAATTGTCATTCCGTGCATCGCACAGTACTGGTTTCCGTGCGCCAACAGTCGGTCAAGAAAACGTAGTTAACACTCAAACATCGATTGTTAATGGTGACTTGATTCAAACCTTCATTGCTCCACCAACAAACCCATTAGCGGCTTTCTATGGTGGTGAAGTACTTAATCCTGAAGAGTCTGTTAGCTTTGCAGCAGGTTTTGTGTACCAATACGATAACTTGTTCTTAACTGTTGATTACTACAACATTGAAGTAACAGGTCGTATTGCACAATCTAGCCAAATTTCGGTTGAAGCAAGTGACTATGATGCATTACGAGCTGCTGGTGTTGAATTCCCTGAGTTGATCTCTGCGGTAACGTTCTACACTAATGACTTTGATACAACGACTCAAGGTGTTGATGTTGTAGCGTCTTACACTACAGAAATGCTATCAGGTGATGCGAAATTCAGTTTAGCTTATGGTTGGACTGATACCAGTGTTGATAAATATGACCCTGAAACAACTGATGCAGGTAAAGTTCGTCGTTTAGAAGATGGTATTCCAGCACATCGTGCAACCCTTACTTGGGGCCAAAGCTGGGATGATTTAAGCATGTCAGTTCGTGGTAATATGTTTGGTGAGTACTACGCAACACATGCTGATGATACTTCTGATTGGGGTTCTGAAGTGGCAGACGCTGCTGTGACTATCGATCTTGAAGTGAGCTATGCGGTACTTGATAACTTAACGGTATCAGTTGGCGCAAACAATATCTTCGATCAAGAAGCGCAGAAGCTAAAAGATGGCACTCTGGGTGAATTAGGTGCGGTGTACTACGAAAGTGGTCCATTTGATTACAACGGTGGTTTCTACTACGGCCGTGTTAATTACCGCTTCTAAGCGTTAGCGACATTCAATAATTAAATTAATAACTAAAAAGACTGCTTCGGCTAATGCCGTTCACTTAAGGTGAGCGGCATTTTTCCTTTTTGCGACAGGATAACCATTCTTACTCACTTTTAAGCAGCGCGGGTAACTTCTTTCTCGCTTTCCCTCTAACATAAATTGCCTCGCAT
>NZ_JACJFI010000152.1 GCF_014164505.1 Shewanella sp. SG41-4
ACCGTTAAAACGGTAATACTCAACAGAACCTTTTTCTTCAGTTTCTGCTGCAGCATTATTAACGCGAGTTAATAGGTTGCGAGCACGAATCGTTAATTCGCGAGGGTTGAACGGTTTAGTGATGTAATCATCAGCACCAATTTCAAGACCTAGAATCTTATCAACTTCGTTATCACGGCCAGTCAAGAAAATAAGACCGATGTTATTAATTTCACGTAGCTCACGAGCTAATAATAAGCCGTTTTTGCCTGGTAAATTAATATCCATAACAACAAGGTTTATCTTATTGTCTTGCATGGCTTTATGCATTTCTGCGCCGTCGTTAGCTTCAGTGACTACATAGCCTTCAGCTTCAAAAATACTGCGTAATGTATTACGCGTTACAGCTTCATCTTCAACAATTAATATGTGCGGATTTTGCATGATATTTACCTGATTTTATAAAATTCGATTCTAGCCACTGTGTGCTAATTGTATGCTAATAGATTTCAATAGCGCTTTAGCTAATGCGCTAACATTCCGATATTTTTTGGTGTTTATCTATGTCTACCCTGAATTAAACACTCTCTATAAACTCTATTATGTAACACTTAATGCTGGTTACTGAGTCTGCTTACGTCGATTAATTTCCACTACGCCAAGGTACGTGTTTACACTTATGCATGATGGTGTAAAATTTGTTGCACTTAAGCTTACTTACTATGAATGCGATTTAGAAAGATAGTTCCTTCTATAGCAAACTTATTTAATCGTATTAATGTTTTATCAAATGTAGAACAAATTTAGTACGACTGTAAACTTTACATCAAAAAATCATCACACTCACAACAACATTTGCTGAGTTTTTGAGGTGTATGTAGCTAACTTTGCTACAGTGATTTAATAGTGCGTGATGGTTATTGTACTCGTTTTAGGCATTTGTTAACAAATTAAATGTTAAAAAATTAATATAACACTCAAGTATTTGAAAGATTAACCTTGCTAAGGTGATAATAATTAATGATTTTCTAATATAATACTGTTGATTTAGATAGCAAACCTTTTAGAACTCTAACCTATCTGCTAGACTAATTTTGGCTTAATTGACGAAAATTTATTATGGAAAATGTTATAGATACATTGTGGAATGAGTATCAAAGCACTCATTTTTTGTTCACTCAACGCCTTTCACATGATTTCCCATTTGCTATTGTTACTGCTCATAACCCTCGTGGTTCAAGACTCTCTCCTAGTCAAAATCGCTTACTCGATCGTCAGCTTCAATCTAAAATCCAACAATATAATCGTCCCTATCGTGCTTTAATCGGTGCAGCACCTGATTTGTCGCATATGGAAAAGAGTTGGGCAATTTTTATTGATAAAGAACAAGCTATTGAGCTTGGCCGAGAATTCAATCAACATGCCATTTATTACGTTAATCAAGGTTTACTATCTTTGATCGCATGTCTTGACATTATCAAGCCTGAAGTGGAAATGGGGCTTTTTAATCACCGATTAAGGATGGTAAGTGAGTTACCTGAGATAGGTTCGCATACTGGGAAAATGATGACGTAATTCAAGCTGCTCAGCTGAGGTAGAATATTTAATGCTCGATATCGGGACAATATAAATAAGATTGTCTCGATAAATTACCATTTATAGTGTTTTTTGTATTTTTATTGTCTTTTTTTCGTAATATAGAACAATCATTGATCAGAGAACGCAGCAAAAGAGTAACTCTCTACAACGATATCTTTTATCACAATAAAGTGTTTTTACTGTTTTTGCTGATTGACTTGATAGGGTATTTTTTGCTATTTTCAACTCCCTCCTTAGGGAGGAACAGAAGAGGAGCGTTAACTAGGTAGTAAGTGAGAGGATGCCAATCCGATGACCACTTATGATGGAGATTAGCGCCGAGGTATCAGTTTGTTTGGCAAACATTGATATCGGTCGATTAGGCTGAATCCTAACGATTGTCACCTATTTTTTGGTGGAGAGCTTCTGGTGATGATTGCTGTTTCCCTTCTATAAGGGTGCGTTATCTTAGCACCAGGCTCTTCGAACGTAGTGTGTTCGGAGCGTATATCATGTTAGTAAATCACATCTTATTTTTTAGCCTTTCGCAAACTGCGGAGGCATTAGTATGAGCATTTTCCAGTCTGGAATAGACACCCCAGAATTAGTCGTTGCCAAATTTGGCGGCACGTCAGTTGCTGATTACGCCTCAATGAGCCGTTGTGCAGATATTGTGCGCGCTAATAAAGCCACTCGTCTTGTGGTTGTGAGCGCCTCCAGCGGTGTGACCAATTTATTAGTTGAGTTAACTCAAGCTAATGTTAATGACGAGCGCCGCTTGGTATTGCTTAAGCAAATTGCCCAAATTCAATATGCGATATTAGATGAACTCGGTCGTCCGCAAGACGTGGCAGCCAGTATTGATAAAATTCTCAGTCGGATGTCAGTGCTCAGCGAATCGTTAGAACTTAATCGCAGTAAAGCGGTTATGGACGAGTTACTGTCGACGGGCGAACAATGTTCATCAATTTTATTTTCTGCGGTTATTCGGGAAAAGGGTACCGCCTCAAATCATTTTGATGTGCGCCAAGTATTACGTACCGACAGTCACTTTGGTCGTGCAGAACCACTAATCGAAGCTATTTCAACTTTAGCGGGTGACTTTTTACAGCCATTACTTGCGCGTTACGTCATCGTTACCCAAGGCTTTATTGGTGCTGATGAAGAGGGACGAACAACAACATTAGGCCGTGGTGGCAGCGACTATTCGGCGGCATTACTTGCCGAAGCACTTCGTGCTACAGCAGTTGAAATTTGGACCGATGTAGCTGGTATTTATACCACTGATCCGCGCCTTGCCCCCAATGCCCGCCCGATTGCTGAAATTAGCTTTAATGAAGCGGCTGAGATGGCCACCTTTGGCGCCAAAGTATTGCATCCCGCTACCATTTTACCGGCAGTAAGACAAAAAATTCAGGTGTTTGTAGGTTCAAGTAAAGCGCCTGAGTTGGGCGGTACTTGGATCCGTCATCAAGTTGAAGATACCCCAGTGTTTAGAGCGGTGGCGTTGCGTCGCGATCAAACTTTACTTAATTTGCATAGCTTACAAATGTTACATGCACAGGGCTTTTTGGCTGAAACGTTTGCGACCTTAGCGCGACACAAAATATCAGTCGATTTAATCACTACCTCGGAAGTCAACGTTTCGCTAACGCTAGATAAAACCGGTTCTGATTCAAGCGGCCAGGGCTTACTCAGCGAGTCGTTATTACAAGAGTTATCGCAACATTGTCGTGTAAGAGTTGAGGACGATTTAGCGTTAATCGCCATCATCGGTAATCGTATTGCCTCGACGGCTGGTATTTGTAGCCGAGTGTTTAAAGTGCTTGAGAATCATAATGTGCGGATGATTTGCCAAGGCGCAAGCCCACATAATTTATGTGTGTTGGTAGCAGAGTCGGAAGCGGCGCAAGTGGTTAATGCTTTGCACCAAAACTTGTTTGAGTAATACCAATCCTATTACATATGTGATCTTTCAGCGGGAGTTCAAAGTGCTGTAGGCAAGGCAGATGGTTGAAGCGAATAGTGATTCTCGGTAACAAGCTCCTGCGTTACTCTACCTCCAACATCTGACCGCCATGGATGGTGGGAATGTCTTATTTTTTATGGAAAAAAATAGACCATGCAGTCGTATTTTGAAAACCTCTAACGAAGCATAAAGTACTTTTAAACCCGCCAGAATGGAGTCTCTCAGGTATTCCACTTCTGTGTTGCATCGATTTAAAAGGCAACAACCATTTCTACATCAATGCGCCTTGAATTGAAAACCTGAGAGACTCTGAACTGACCAGATATTTAATGAGATTGGTATCATCATATGACTAAAGCAATACAATCGTCAGTTCAAGTTGGAGAGCTGGCGACAGGGCAAGCATTGACCGTTCCAATATATTCATTCATTGGTAGTGATAATTTTGCTCCGAGTGTCTATATTCAGGCCAATGTTCATGGCGCAGAAGTGCAGGGCAATGCGGTTATTTATCAACTGATGACCTTGTTAGAGGATTATCAGGTTTTAGGTGATATAACCCTTGCACCGTTAGCCAATCCTTTAGGGATTAATCAAAAAAGTGGTGAGTTTACTTTAGGGCGTTTTGATCCCATTACAGGGGTTAATTGGAACCGCGAGTATTTTGAGCATAACGTTGATATTCAAGCTTGGTATGCAGAGCACCAACATTTAACCAATAGTGAGTTTTTTTGCGCCTATCGTTCAATGTTGGTGGAAACTTGCCAAGCGCGTTTAACTCATTCTTTCGGGATTTCAACCGGCCATCGTTTAGCGGTAAATTTACAGACTATGGCACACAAAGCAGACATTGTGCTTGATTTACATACCGGTCCTAAGTCTTGTAAACACTTATACTGTCCTGAGTATGATATCGATGCGGCGAGATTTTTTTCGATACCATATACATTGATTATCCCCAATAGCTTTGGCGGCGCGATGGATGAAGCGACCTTTTGTCCTTGGTGGCAATTAACCGATTATGCGACCCTTCAAGGCCGTGAGTTTGCGGTACCAGTGTCAGCATTTACTTTAGAGCTAGCAAGCCAAGAGCGGATTGATTTAGCTGATGCGTTAGAGGATGCCAAAGGCATATTGGCTTATTTAAGTCATCGAGGTGTGATTGCTGAAAAAGTTAATCCAGCCAGTATGGAAAGGTTTGGGTGTTACTTGAAGGATTATAAGAAGTTTCATGCACCTAAAGCTGGCTTAATTGAATATTGTGCGAGTGTTGGCGAACCATTAACAGCTGGCAAACCTTTAGTGAACATTTTACGCATAGACTTGTATGGTTCTGAGCAGGCTTACCAAGCCATTAGTTTACCCATGGATTGTGTGCCTATTTTGCACTTTGCTTCAGCATCGGTACTTCAAGGAACGGAGTTGTATAAAGTGATGACTAATGTGTTTGCATTACCGCCTAGTTGATTAACCGCTTTGAACATGTGAAAACAAAAACGCCTGCAATTACAGGCGTTTTGATAGCGGAGTAAATCGTAATTAACTGCCTAAAATCTGCAGCGGAATCGCTAACATATCGTCGCCAGAACCAGCAAAATACCAAATAATACCCACTAAACTTGCTACCGTGAGTAAATACCATACGGTAGAGAAAATTTGCCCGTATCGATCTAACGGCAATAAATGACTTTGATGCCGACCGCGCCATTCAAATACAATTTCGACACTGCCGATTAGTAGCAAAAAGCCAAGTAAGGCGAGCCCTAAGCTATAGCTAATGAACACACCAATAGCTGCACCAGCAATACAAGCAACTAGACCGACAACACTATTCATCGAAAAGCTGATACTTTTTAAAATATGGCCGCCATCGAGAGGTAAAATGGGCAGTAAATTAAACAGGTTTAGCAGCGCATTGAATGCCGCTAATCCAGCAAAGAATACGTTGCCTGTTAGCCAATAAATGCCTAGTGAAATAATCGATAAAATGAGTCCAAAAGTGGGACCCATTATCGAAATATACACATCTTGCCAGCGCGTGTTGATGCGCTCATCGCTTAGCGCGAGGCCGCCAACAAAAGGGATTAAATAGATCCCTTTGGTTTTCATGCCGAAATGTTTCATCGCTCTAATATGGCCATATTCATGAAACACTAAACAACCGATAAGCGCTAAGGCAAATTCAAATGAAAACAACCAAGAATAGGCTGCAACACTGGCTCCTGCAAAAAGGACTTTAACCACCTTGGCACTTTTTAGCAGCTTAAAACCTAATGATGCCAGTCCTATAACGCTGAGCTTTTGGTTTTTTACGGGTGTGATTTCAGGTGTTTGACGCTCAATATCTTCAACGGTTCGTTGACCTTGGGTTATGGGTTCCTCATCAATTAATAAACAATAATCAAGTTGAAATGGTTGCCAATTAACATCGATTTCTAATCGTACCGGTAGTGAACCAACATTGGGTTTAATGGTTTCGTCGTTGTTGATATTAGCTTCCGTGGGTACCGATGTTTGAGTTGTCAGCTCAAATGAATGGATATGAAAGGCTTGGTCACTAGCGCTTGCAGATTTTTGCGATACCAGTTGATTGTCCCAATAAAGTTGCTGCCAACCCGCAATCGAGCCTTCTAGTCGCAGACGTTTACCTAGACATTCAATATTTAGTAATTCCATTAAGGATTCTCAGGGTTTATGGACGGTGAGCATGGGGGCATTTTGCCAGAGCAATGGGTGTTGCTCAATGGGTTCGTCAATTATATTCGTTAATCATTAGCTTGGCTTTGTGATTGAGTTCAGGTTAAGTAGTAAACATGAGCCCGTTGTTAGTCAGTTAAAGGTAGGTAATGCGAAAAAGGAAGTATTATGTAAATTTTCAGTCTGAATACGTTGCTAATAAAGCTGTTCTAATTCAGCCACAGTCGCAATGCCTTGCTCAATGGTGGTAAAGACAATTTTTGCACTACAGCAATGCCCTTGAAACTGACCATACTGACGTACAAGTGGCAATAGCTGTAATACACTCATATCTTGATTGAGTTTAACCAGCGTAGGCAGCTCTGCCACGCTGGGGTCTAGTGGCGGATGTTTTTGGATGCTATACACATGGCCAGCGTTGTCGATAAGTTTATCTTCGGCGTGGACGGTAAATTGGTTGGCACAAATAAAGCCCAACCAATCCTGATAGTTAACCAGATACATTAACTCATCATCTTGATCAAACTGCAGTATGGCCGGCCAATGTATTTGTTGCATAGTTACCTGTATATCCACATTTGATTGTCTAACCCGCTAACCCGCTAACCCGCTAACCCACTAACCACTAGCGATTACTATAATCGAATGATATTTCTTGATTGACGTTTTTTACCACACACGGACCGTGTTCGCGTTGGCTGCGATTGAATGCCGCACCTATATGAATTTCGACGTTGGGGAAAATGTGTTTTTCAGCTTTGATGACGTAATTATTATAATAGTTTTCAACTTCGTTAAGATGTTGTGTGTATTCTATTTCTTCTTTAATACGTTCTTCTGCCATTTGGTTTTTTTGATCGAGCATCATTTTGACTTGCTCAATCATACCAGCATCGCTTTGCCATTCGGTTTTTGGCGGTAACTTTCGTAATCTTGCTTCTATTTCTAAGCCTGCAACAACCATGCCTTTAATACTGTCATCTAGTTCTTTAAGTTCTTGTTTTAACTCACCTTGATGCATGGCGCAAAAGAGTTCTGTTTTGGTGCCAGCGGTAGCTCCAAATGCTATGGCTCTAATGCCTTTGGCCGCAGTAGCAATACCGCCCACTAGGTCACCTCGTCTTCCTTGGGGATCGCTGACGGTAATAGTGTCGCCGGATGTTGAGTTACTGTGTAGTAATTGCTTGGTGACCAGAATATTGCCAACAGCTTCTAAGTGAGAATACTGCACAAACTGGGCGCAAATCTGTCCGGTAGCCTTTATTTTTGTACTCAATTCTTGCTCTTTAATTAAGCGGCCAATGACGCCTTTACTGATGATCACGTCGCCTTGCGCTTCAATGGAGGCTGACTCAACAAAGCCCATGACGGTTACGTCACCGCTAGCTTTGACTTCCATGCCCTCATGTACATCTCCAGTGATTAAAATACTGCCTTTGAAATTAACGTGGCCATAGCGAACGTCTACATCTTTAATTTGCAGCATATCGTCAACTTGCATACCGTTGCGATTTTCAACTGGCTGACCAGATACAGTGGCGATGAGTTTGTTTTGATCTGTAGGGTGTAAACTGCTACCTGTGCTAGGTTCCATTGGTTTATCTTTACCTGGAATTTGTTGCAGTACATCACCGTGAACATTAAAACCAGGAGTCCCAATGGTTGAAGGTTTTTTTATCATCAATACATCGTTGGGTTTAACTGTAATCAGTGCACCTAAATTACGCATATCGACAGAGCCGTCTTCACGTTCTTGTGGTTGCAATAAACGTTCGCGTGCTAAGGCAACTTTACGCGTTAATATCGCATTTTCGCCGTTAACGGCCGCTTTACCATGGGCTATGATTTCTTCACTGCTTTCGCCTGGCGGTAATATCGACAAACGCTGCATGAGAGCCATGATTTTAGGCTTACTCAATCCCATTTTAATTTTTTGATTTTTCAGGGAATTAAGTACATCTGGGAGGGTGATATCTTTGCCGCCCCAAGCTGAAGTTATTTTCATGCTGGCTTGCATTTTATCGTCACTGACACTGATGTTAACGAGGCCGTCTTTACGCTCGGCAATGGCAAAAAATAGCTCGTGATCTCCAGGCTTTTGGCCGCAAAGAGCATTAACTTCCGCTACCGCTTTAGCAATTGCAGGTGCAATAGGAAACAGCATAGCAAAAGCGGCCTGTGTGAGTAAGGCGTTGATACCTTCTGCTGACACCGGGCCGTGAGTATTGGGAATAATACGTAATTCCACTTTATTTTTATCAGCACTGAGTGCGACGAGTGATGGCTCTAACATAACATCCTTTGTTTTTATTTTTATATCAGGTAGTAAAAGGCAAATAGAATACCAACGAAATGAATCCGAAAATGTGCGTTATTTTGCCTTTAAGCCAATTTAGCTGATATTAATCTGCATTTCCAGCAGTAAGCACGCTTTGTCGCTTATAAGTGAAGTGTGTGTAGTGTAGAGCTCTGTTGGAATTAACGTTGATGGAGATACAATTTATACTTATTGTTTTCAGCTACCACGTTCACTTTGCCAAAATGAGTCGCTATAGTCTCTGAATAAGGTAAATGGCGATTTGCGACAATTTGCCATATGCCCTTTGCGGTGAGTCGAGTAGCGCTTTGCTGGACAAATTGTGTGGCGATGTCTGTCGTGCTGGCTAAGCCATCATGAAACGGCGGGTTGGAGATAATGCCATCGAACTTGCCTGTGATTTGATTAAACTCATCAGAAGGATAAACCTTTGCCTGCATATTATTGGCTGCTAGGGTTAATTCGCATGAGAGTAATGCCATTGCATTGATATCAATACACTCAATGGTTAACTCTGGATTGGCTTTTAGCAATGCAGCGGTAATAACCCCAGCACCACAGCCAAAATCGAGTACTCTGCCGTGTAGGTTATTGGGCAAATGAGACAGCAATAATTCGGTACCCTGATCAAGACGTTTTTCGCTGAAAACACCTACCATATTACAAATTTTCAGAGTTCCCTGTGGGGTATCTAGTGAATATTGGCTTACCCAATCACTGATTGATAGCACAGGTGCTGCTTGGATTAAATAACTGACATACACCAGACAATGACGGGCATTATCTTGTTTGATTGGCGGCGAATAATAATCAGGTGTGAGTTTAGCAATCGACTTAATCCCGCCTTTATTTTCACCTACAACTATCAATTGGCCATCGATATTTAAATGTTGTGCCGCTAATTGCAGTAAATAACCCATTAACGGTTTAGCTTTTGGAAAGTAAATTATAACGCTATCAAATTTTGTTTCAGCTAATGACTCAGGCAGTTGATGACCAAAATAGCACTGTAATTTGTCATTGGAACAAGAAGATAATGTGAGGTGATGATTAAAGTCTAGCGCTAAGGCGGTGACATTATCGGCAAACTCAAGACACTGATGTGCAAAAGTATCAGCTTCATAATTGAGCACTAACACGCTGTGTTGCTGAAAATATTTGCTGTTTCTAATTAAGGCTTGAGAAGGATTTGTTAACACGTCGGTTGCCCATAATGCTAGTGGTAAGATAAACATGCTGATATTAACACAACCCCAACGTTGAGCGGGATTGTGTTAATCATAGTCGTCAGTTATTGATTAAGGCGTTTGTACCGATTGCGGTAATAAGCTAAACATTTTAATCGCAATATCAATATTGTCTTGATGACCGCTAAATAATCTAGCGCCAGGGCCCTCTGCAAATACTTGAACATCCATAGCGGTATGGCCGCCACTTGTCCAACCGGTATTAGATTCAATATCAATCAGCTTACGCAGTGCGATAGATAATGGCTCATTACCTTGCATGCGTGCGCTTTGTAATTGGTTGTATTTTGCTTCATTTGGAGTAAAGCCAAGAAGCGTTGCCGTTAAAGTCTGCCAATTGTCTTCTGAAATGACGCGGTTCGCAATGACACCCGGGCTGGCTTTAATCTTATG
>NZ_JACJFI010000153.1 GCF_014164505.1 Shewanella sp. SG41-4
ATTTTATCACGCCCAACCAGGGCGTGATAAAATCCCTGTTGTCGAACCAAATCGACCAATAAGGTTTGATACAAATCAGCAATGTACTTAAGTTGTTGTTCATCAGCTAATTGGCTTAACTCTAACGTCTCTACTGCTTGGGTAAATGCGCTAAATAAGGGTGAATGACGTAAACATGTCACATTAACCTGTTGCGACAAACACCATTGCGTAAAATCTTGTTTAAGCATGGGTAAATCAAGTAACCATTCACCGGGGTAATCAACAATATCCACATACAAGGTTGCGGTATCGGTTAATTTAGCTAACAAACCTTGCTGAGGCTGATACTTAATCGCTAAACGTAATTCGGTAATGTTTTTGGTGGAAGCAGGCCAATACGGAGGTGATGAACATAATGCATTCATTGCGCCTTGATAATCAAAACTGGCAATGTCTAAATCGGGTTGCATAGCACGGTTAACAGCAATTAACCGACCTTCGCGAGCTACTTGCCATAATGGTAAAGGATTATGCTTGGCGCCTTTTCCTGCATGCAATAACTGGTTAACTAGGCCACTAATAAAAGCAGTTTTACCTGCACCGGATAACCCAGTGACGGCTAATCTAACATGACGATCGGTACTGCGGTTAACAATAGACTGAGCCGTTTGGCTGACTTTAAACAAGGAACGATCTAAAAATCTCATGATGGCTGATGGCTCCCAAAAAAACACGGGCGGATAACCGCCCATTAGAAGGATTAAAGACTATTGATTTGGCGTTTAAGATCAAAGTTGTCTGAGGTGACATGTTCTTCGAGTCGTCTTAACCGGAATTCTAATCCGTTAAATTGACGATTAACATCAAACAATGCTTGCTTTGCAGGCTCACCCGCTTGCCAAATTTTCTTTTTAACTTCAATATCTTTGTGATGTTCTTTGTGGTCTAAGCTTTGTGGTTTAATGTCTAATATCATCCATAAAGCGATATACACAACAAACACAATCCCTGTTCCACCGAGTAAGAATATCGACACAGCAATGACTCGTACTAGCCATGTTTCAAAGTTAAAGTAATCTGCAATACCTGAACACACCCCAGCCACTTTACCACTTTTTGGGTTGCGGTATAGAGTACGACCATTAGATGGGACCATGTTTTGCTCTCCATTCTGGTGATTCAGTATCTAGAATCGCTTCTAATGTTTCAATGCGACCGCTCATTTTTTCAGCTTGCGCAATGAGCCCATTAAGCTGGTTAAATTCTTCCTCGGTGAGCCCCTGGCTCACTTGTCGCTTACTGCGATAATGAAGAACCAACCAGATAGGTGCCACAACCACCATAAAGATGATAATTGGGGCAATAAGAAGATCCATATCCATAACTCACCTCTGAATAAATTTACGCTTTAGATTTAGGTTGTGCTTTCGCACTCATTTTTGCTTTTAATGCTGCTAATTCATCATTCACAGAGTCTTCTGCTTCTAATGCTGCAAACTCGTCAGCTAGAACGTTCTTTTTGCCTAAATCATATGATTCTACTTGTGCTTCAAGTCCTTCAACTCGGCGCTCGTATTGTTCAAACTTCATCATTGCATCATCGATTTTGCTTGAATCAAGCTGCTTTTTGACTTCTAAACGTGAAGTGGCAGTTTGCTTACGCATAATGATGGTTTTTTGACGAGCACGAGCATCATTCAATTTTTCTTGAAGTTGAGCGATTTCATCTTTTAAACGAGCGACATGCTCTTCAACAACTTGCAGTTCCATTTCAAGTGTTTGCAATAAACCAACCGTTTTTTGCTTTTCACTCAACGCGGCTTTGGCTAAGTCTTCACGATCTTTAGATAACGCTAACTCAGCTTTACTCTGCCAATCTTGAACTTGCTCTTGAACACGAGCAATCCGACGAAGTAATTCTTTTTTCTCTGCTAATACTTTAGCGGAGGTTGAACGTACTTCAACAAGTGTGTCTTCCATTTCTTGAATGATAAGACGGACCATTTTTTCTGGATCTTCGGCTTTATCAAGTATTGCGCTGATATTTGAATTAACGATATCTGCGAAGCGAGAGAAAATTCCCATAATGTGTTCCTCAAAATTAACGTGGATGTCGCAGTTGGTATTACACATTACGTGCCAACATTTACAAATGCAACAACATCATAGGCTTAAACAAATATTTAACTTTTGCTTTCTTTTAACACTCAAGCCATTTATTATGATTTTCACCAATTATTAGTCTAATTCACTAACAATTTTGCGAGTAAGCTAACTGTGAGCAAACAATTCCAGCAAGACAATCTCATCGGCCAATCTAATGCACTACTTGAAGTATTAGAGCATGTGTCTAAAGTCGCGCCATTATCTAAGCCGATTCTCATTATTGGCGAACGTGGAACGGGTAAAGAATTAATTGCCGAACGACTACATTACTTATCCCCTCGTTGGGACCAAAGCTTTATAAAGCTTAATTGTTCTTCATTAAGTGAAAACTTACTCGAAACTGAGCTTTTTGGCCATGAATCTGGCGCATTTACTGGTGCAAAAGGACGACACGAAGGCCGTTTTGAGCGCGCCGATGGCGGCACACTGTTTTTAGATGAACTAGCCAACACTTCTGGATTAATCCAAGAAAAGTTATTACGTGTCATCGAATATGGTGAATTTGAACGTGTGGGTGGCAGTAAAACGGTTCAATCTGATGTGCGGCTTATTTGTGCCGCCAATGAAGATTTGCCCACCTTGGCTGATAATGGTGAATTTCGAGCGGACTTACTCGATCGTTTAGCCTTTGATGTGATCACCTTGCCACCATTAAGACACAGAACCGAAGACATTATGCCATTGGCAGAACACTTTGCGATTAGTATGGCAAGGCAACTATCACTCGAATATTTTAGTGGTTTTAGTCCGTTAGCGATTGAGCAATTAATGATGCACAGCTGGCCTGGAAATATTCGAGAATTGAAAAATGTCGTCGAGCGAAGTGTTTACCGTGAAGGCGCTGATGGCCAAGAAATTGATCATATTATTTTAGATCCTTTTGCGTCACCCTATCGTCCTGTAAATCGTGTCAAAACTCGCGAACGTCAATTTAATCCGATAGAGCACTCTCCAGCATCTGTGACTGAAGCGACTGAGTTAAATGTTAAAACGGAAACATCAGTCGTGCTTAATAGCATCGAATTCCCGATTGATTTTAAAGAGTACACCGAAAACAGCGAAGTAGAATTATTGCAACGAGCATTAGCTGAAGGCCAATACAATCAGAAAAAAACCGCCGATTTGTTAGGTTTAAGCTACCATCAGCTTCGAGGTATTTTGAAAAAATACAACTTACTCGACAAGAGCTGAGTCAAGCTTGGATATGCTCATTGCCCCAATGCAATGAACACTGTTAAAATAGCCACTCAAAGTCGATAAAATATGATTACACTATGCCTGTTATAGTAAAACGCTGGTTTCAGCAGATGTCTTTATGTCTCTCCAGTATCGTGCTGGCTGCATGCGGACAAGTGCAATTGCCTTCTGGCCTGGTGTATTGCAGCGAAGGTAACCCTGAAAGCTTTAACCCACAGCTTGTTACATCAGGTACCACTATTGATGCAACTTCACATCAAATTTACAGTAGACTTGTCAATTACAGCCAAGAAAAAGCCGAGATCACACCCGGTTTGGCCACATCATGGCAGGTGTCCGATGATGGTTTAAGCTATGTTTTTACTTTACGTGAACATGTGAGTTTTCATAAAACCCGCCATTTTACTCCAGCAAGAGACTTTAATGCCGATGATGTGCTGTTTTCATTTAATCGCATTATTGATCCACTGCACCCATATCACCTAGTCAGCAGAACCGGTTACCCATTCTTTCAAAGCATTGGTTTTGCTGATTTAATTGGCTATATTGAAAAAGTAAACGATTACCAGGTTATCTTCCATTTAACTCGAAAAGACGCTTCTTTTTTATCTAATCTTGCGACTGATTTTGCCGTAGTGTTATCTGCAGAATATGGTTATCAGTTATTGGCACAAGGCACTCCTGAAGATATCGATTACTACGCAGTAGGCACGGGACCATTTCAGCTCAATCAATATGTTAAAAACGAATATATTCGCTTTAAAAAGAATCCTGTCTATTGGGGCCCTACGGTTGAAATTGATCAATTAGTATTTGATATCACCCCAAGAAGCACTGCACGCATTGCTAAATTAATTACCGGAGATTGCAGTGTTTCAGCATTACCCAAAGCCGGTGAGCTGGCCGTTCTTGACCAACATAAAGATATTATTATCGATGCAAAACCTGGATTGAACGTGGCATTTTGGGCATTTAACACCCAAAAACCGCCATTAGATGATGTTCGTGTAAGACGAGCGCTTGCGCATGCTATTGATAAAAATAATATTTTAGACGTGGTGTATAACGATACCGCTGTTGAGGCCACAGGCGTTTTACCTCCGGCATCTTGGGCTTACAGCAAAAACCTTTCACCGAATGAATATAATCCGGAAAAAGCAAGGGTATTACTGCGTCAAGCAGGCGTATCTAACTTATCCATTAATGTCTGGGCTATGCCAGTAGCACGAATTTATAATCCGAGTGCATTAAAAACAGCAGAATTAATTCAGGCCGATTTAGCCCTTATTGGCGTAAAACTGAATATCATTAGCTATGATTGGAGTGTATTCACCCAGAAGTTAGCCAGTTCGAATTATGATTCAGTGCTTATTGGTTGGAATGCCGATAATAGCGACCCCGATAACTTTTTTACGCCACTGTTAAGCTGCGCGGCATTAGCCTCTAACAATAATCGATCTCGTTGGTGCAACAAAGATTTTGAACACCTGCTAACCCAAGCTCAGAGTGTATCGACTCAACCTGAGCGCAAAGCATTTTATCAATCAGCTGAAGCCATTATTAGCGATCAAGTTCCGCTAGTAACGCTCGCGCATGCCAAAAAAGTGGTGCTGAAGAAGAGCAATATTACTGCGATGCAAATTAGACCTTATGGTGGTATATCTTTTGCCAAAACAACCCAAACAATAGAGGGAAAGGAATAAATGTGGCGTTACCTTTTTAGTCGCATAACCCTGTTTGTGGCCACATCGCTACTAATGGTGGCCGTACTCTTTATGGCATCGGGGCAGTTTCCGGTCAGTAAGGCGTATTCGTTGTCGGGGGTTCAATATCCAACGATTGATCAACAACAACAAATTGAGCAAGATTATCAACTAAATGATAATCAATTATTGCAATTTACCGCCTATTTACGTCAACGCCTGTCGGGTAACTTCGGTATTTCCAGTAACTCGCAGCAAGAGGTATTAGAGGAGCTTGAGGCAGTATTGCCTGCATCTTTTGAATTATCATTATTCTCTGGCTTTATTGCCGTATTTTTTGGCGTACCCATTGGCGTGCTGGCCGCATTAGGTAATAACAAGGCGCTTCAACGCAGTATTTTAGCCATCACGTTAACGGGCTATTCTATCCCAGTTTTTTGGCTCGGCTTGACGTTATCAATGTGGTTTGGCGTTAATCTTGGCTGGTTGCCCATTTCAGGCCAAATTAATTTACTTTATGAAATTGAACCTGTAACGGGTTTTATGCTGGTCGACACCTTATTATCTGATTCTAGCTATCGTATTCCGGCGTTTCATGATGCTTTATTACACTTGATTCTGCCTGCGGTCACCTTAGCGGTGCTTCCTTTTACATTAGTGGTAAGGATCACCCGACAAGCCATTTTAAATGTGATGAATCAAACCTATATTCGCGCCGCTGAAGCTCGCGGTTTACACACGGCTAAAATACTACTTCGTCACGTATTACCCAACGCCTTAATTCCGGTAATAAAAAGCATTGGTTTAATGCTGGGATCATTCGCCAGCTATGGCATTGTGGTTGAAGTGATATTTTCGTGGCCAGGGGTTGGTAGTTGGTTAGTGTCGGGCATTTACCAGCGTGATTATACAGTTATTCAAGCGGGTATCTTATCTGTATCACTCTTAATTATTTTCTTAAGCATTTTGATTGATTTACTGCATACCGCAATCAATCCAATGAGCAGAAAGGAATTGTATGCCTCGAATTAAAATATACCAGGAAGACCATATAGCCTCGCCTATGTGGCGAATGTGGCAAACATTCTCTGCGAACCCATTTGCGGTAATAGGTCTGTGGGCGGTGATATTTTTATTAATATTAACCATTTTCGCCCCATTCATAGCGCCTTATTCAGCAGAAATGCAAGATCAACAAGTATTACTTTTACCGCCATCATGGGATCCAGCGGGTTCAGTAGAACACTTCCTTGGAACAGACGATCTAGGACGAGATATTTTTAGTCGTATTTTACACGGCGTACAATTAACCTTTGGCATGTCATTATTAATTGTTACTGCTTCACTGATATTTGGTTTTGTTATTGGTTCGCTTTCAGGAATGATGCACGGCATCAAGTCGAGTGTGTTGAGCCACTTGCTCGATTCATTATTGTCTATCCCATCGTTATTAATGGCTATTCTAGTGGTCGCTGTCATGGGTCCTGGGCTTAATAATGTGTTTTGGGGTGTTGGGATTGCGATGGTTCCACAATTTGTTCGTGCTATCCATCTAGCGGTTCACGAAGAGTTGCAAAAAGAGTATGTTACCGCGGCTAAATTAGATGGAGCCAACTCTTTGCAAGTGTTTTGGTACGTCATTATGCCCAACGTATGGGATGTGGTGATTATTCAGGTCACTATGGCAATATCAGCAGCAATACTCGATATTGCCGCCCTCGGTTTTTTAAATCTTGGTGCTCAAGCACCGAGTCCAGAATGGGGTGCGATGGTCGCACAAGGACTTGATAATTTACTGCTTGCGCCTTGGACCGTGACTATCCCAGGTATCGCGATTTTGTTTACCGTACTGTCGGTCAACTTGGTCGGCGATGGCTTACGTTCTGCGCTTGCACCGATAAGAAACTAACCTATGCCTTTACTCGATATTCGTAATCTCACCATTGAATTAGATACTCCTGAGGGCACCGTAAAAGTGCTCGAAAAAGTCAGTTTGACTATCAATCCAGGAGAAATCCATGGACTTGTTGGCGAATCAGGTTCTGGGCGCAGTTTATTGGCCAAAGCGATTTTAGGGGTATTGGGTCCTAATTGGCATATCATTGCTGACCGTATGATGTGGGACGGAAAAAACTTATTAGAAATGAGTTCCAAGCAACGACGCTGCCTGATGGGCAGCGAAATGGCAATGATTTTCCAAGATCCTTCAGGCAGTTTAGATCCGGTAAAAACCATTGGCAGTCAATTGATTGAAGCAATGGTGCCCAACAAAAACATTCCTTTTTGGCGACGTGGAAAGGCGACTTATTTAAACGCGCAGAAATGGCTTCATAAAGTCGGCATAAAAAAACCAAAACTGCTGATGAAGTGTTATCCATGGGAGTTGTCTGAAGGCGAGTGTCAAAAAGTGATGATCGCAATGGCCGTGGCAAATCATCCTAAACTGCTGATTGCCGATGAGCCAACCAACTCAATGGAACTCAATACCCAAGCACAAATATTTAGGTTGTTGTCGCAACTCAATCAACTGCAAAATGTATCAATTTTATTAGTCAGCCATGAGTTAGAAACCATGGTGCACTGGTGTGATAACTTAACAATTTTGTACAGTGGTCAGGTGATGGAATCGGGCCCTGTGAGCGAAATGGTAGCAATGCCGTTCCACCCTTACACTCGGGCATTATTAAAAAATCTACCTGACCATACTGAAAAAATGCGTCATAAAGCTAACTTACCCACACTGCAAGGCTCTTCGCCGTCGCTGCAGCATTTACCTGCCGGTTGTC
Organism: Shewanella sp. SG41-4; assembly: GCF_014164505.1. Classification (GTDB taxonomy): domain Bacteria; phylum Pseudomonadota; class Gammaproteobacteria; order Enterobacterales; family Shewanellaceae; genus Shewanella. The sequence continues at coordinate 7,835 of NZ_JACJFI010000153.1, forward strand.
GGCTTGGTCCACGCTGCCCAGAAGCCCAACGCCAATGTGTAAAACAGCCTAATCTTGAACATATTAAAGACCGCTATTTTGCCTGTCATTTCCCTTATAAAAGTGAGCAAGAAGATGACGATGCCATTGCTTAAAGTAAACGACTTAAGTAAACAATACTTAACCGGTTATAAGCATTTTAAACCTCAATATTATCAGGCTCTCTCTCCGGTTTCATTTGAACTCGGACGTGGTGAAACCTTGGCTATTGTAGGCTCGGTTGGCTCGGGTAAAAGTACTCTCGCCCGAATTTTAGTGGGTGCTGAACAACGCAGTGGCGGCGAAATATTTTTTGAAGGTGAAGCCTTAGAAATGCGTAATTTAAAGCAACGGTGTCGGTTGATACGGATGATTTTCCAAGATCCGACCACTTCGCTTAACCCACGTTTATCGATTGGTAACTTGCTTAAAGAACCATTACGGTTTAATACCCAATTAAGCTCCACCGAACGAAAAACATTGGTGATTGAAACCTTAAGAAAAGTCGGATTATTACCTGAACACGCAGAGTTTTATCCGCACATGATTTCCGAAGGCCAAAAACAGCGTGTCGCCGTTGCGCGTGCCTTAATGCTTAACCCTAAAATTATTATTGCAGATGAAGCACTAACAGCTTTAGATTTATCGGTCCGGTCTCAAATTATTAATTTGTTATTAAAGCTGCAAAAAGAGATGGGGTTATCGTATATTTTTGTGTCACATAATTTGAATATTATCCGTCATGTTAGCGATAAAATTATGGTGTTGCAAAATGGTCATATGGTCGAGAAATCAACTACTGAGGCCTTATTTACGTCACCACAACATGAATACACCCAACGACTCATTCAAGAACAAAGTCAATTTATGCAAAAGCGCTAAACTGCTCCAACCACTGTGGTTTTGAGGGCGTTTTAGAAAAAATCAGTGCCATTTGGCCGTCGAACTATTTATCCTAGAGCCAATGTTAAAGGAAGAAGCTTAAATATGATTATTAAACCTAAAATTCGTGGCTTTATTTGTACCACTACTCATCCAGTAGGTTGTGAAGCCAACGTTAAAGAACAAATCGAACTCATTAAAGCCAAAGGCAAAATTGCTAATGGGCCTAAAAAAGTATTAGTAGTCGGGTCTTCAAGTGGCTATGGTCTTTCGTCTCGTATCACCTCAGCATTTGGTAGCGACGCAGCCACTATTGGTGTGTTTTTCGAAAAACCAAGCTCTGAAACCAAACCAGGCACAGCAGGTTGGTACAACACTGCGGCATTTGATAAGTTTGCTAAGGCAGAAGGCTTGTATTCAAAAAGCATTAACTGTGATGCATTCAGCCATCAAGCAAAGCAACAAGTCATTGAGCTTATCAAGCAAGATTTAGGTCAAATCGACATGGTGGTTTACTCACTGGCTTCTCCAGTACGTAAAATGCCTGACACCGGTGAAGTTATCCGTTCATCACTTAAGCCAATTGGGCAAACGTATACTGCCACGGCTGTTGATACCAATAAAAACACCATTATCGATACCTCTGTAGAGCCTGCTACTGAGCAAGAAATTGCCGATACCGTCACGGTAATGGGCGGCCAAGATTGGGAATTATGGATGAGTGCGCTAAGCGACGCTGGCGTATTAGCAGACAATTGCAAAACGGTTGCTTATAGCTACATTGGTACCGAATTAACCTGGCCTATTTATTGGCATGGCGCTTTAGGCAAAGCCAAAATGGATTTAGATCGTGCAGCTCACGCCCTTGATAGCAAATTATCAGCTACTGGTGGCTCAGCTAACGTTGCAGTGTTAAAAAGTGTAGTGACACAAGCTAGCTCAGCCATTCCGGTCATGCCTCTTTACATCGCAATGGTATTTAAGAAAATGCGTCAAGAAGGCCTACATGAAGGCTGTATTGAACAAATATACCGCTTATTCAGTGAGCGCCTATACCGTGTTGATGGCCAAGCACCTGCTGTTGATAGCGAAAATCGCTTACGCCTTGATGACTGGGAACTTCGCGAAGAAATCCAGCAGCATTGTCGTGATTTATGGCCACTAGTGACCACTGAAAACTTAAGCGAATTAACCGATTACAATGAATACAAAGAAGAGTTTTTAAAACTATTCGGACATGTACCCGAAATGACATTTTAATTAATCTTAAACGGTTAATATAACAAAGCCCGCACCCCCTTAGAAATTCGGTGATACGGGCTTTTTTGTATCGTTTAAAATGACAACTAACTAAAAGTACCTATCGGTTC
>NZ_JACJFI010000154.1 GCF_014164505.1 Shewanella sp. SG41-4
CATTTAATCGATGATTATCAACAGCGTATCGCTAAAGTCGAATAATACATCAAGTCTATTTAGCATCAACATTAAGGAGCTATTATAGCTCCTTATTTTTTGTGGTTTTATGTTGAATCAGCTTTGCATCCTTGCCTTGTCACAACTCATGCTAACGGTACTCACCCACTGTAATATAAATACCATTAAGCTGCATTCGCTCGCATACCGTGCGGAATAGGTAAGCCTTTTTCATTCACGTTGACAAACACCATCTTATCGATGAATGCAATCGGCGCATGATTGATTTTATTGCGTATTTTACATCTAACGGTGACTGAACTTTGGCCTAAGCTGACGAGTTCAAACCCAAACTCAATAATATCGCCCGTTTGTGCTGGTGCCATAAAATTAATTTCCGATATCACTTTTGCAATATGGAATTGGCTACGCATTTGGCAACTGGCAAAAATAGTCGCTTCCTCATTAACCCAACTTAATAACTGGCCACAACATAGACTTTGAGTGCTATTAAGATGAATAGGCATGATGATATGACGTGAGAAATATTTCATAGTGACCTCATTATCTAACTTATTAATTTTGCGTTGTTAAACGCATACCTCTAAATAAGTAGCAACGATTAGGCCAAGTATTTTAAACTATACAAAATCAATTATATAAGACTAACCCTTGAATAATAGACTTATCAAAATGCCCAAAATAAATGCAGCTCCGCACCATAAAAAGGAAAAGGCCACACTATGTATGACCTTTAAAATGAATAAAACTGATAATACTTAACCAAAAACCAAACAATATCTAAACAATAATTTGCTTTAACGTATTAACAAAAACACTGATGTCATTAGCACTAATATCTTTATGAGTAACCAAGCGCAACTGGCGGCTCGGACTGATTATAATGCCTTTACCAGCCAGTTTGGCAGCAAGTACTTTAGGGTCGATATGCTCTGCAAGTGAGGCAAAAACCATATTGGTCTGCACCAAACTAACATCGACAGTAAACTCACTCATTTCAGCCAACAACAAAGCCAAGGTTTTTGCATTGTGATGATCATCCGCCAAACGATCGACCTGCTCAGTTAACGCTAACTTAGCGGCTGCAGCGATAATACCTGCTTGTCGCATTCCACCACCGAGCATTTTGCGCCAACGTGTTGCTTTGCCAATTAATCGCTCATCACCTAACAGAATCGACCCAATCGGCGCGCACAAGCCTTTTGATAAACAAATCGATACAGAGTCAAAGTATTGGGTAATATCGGCAATGGCAATGCCCTGTGCAACCGCAGCATTCGCAACCCGAGCACCATCTAAATGGAATTTAAGACCACGATTAAAGGCAAGACTTTGTGCTTGGGCTAAATAATCTTGGTTCAATACCTTGCCGCCAATAGTATTTTCTAAGCTCAATAACCGCGTTCGTGCAAAATGCACGTCATCAGGCTTAATTGCAGCTTCAATATCACTCAATAAAATACTGCCATCAGCTTGGTTATTCAGAGGCTGAGGTTGAATACTGCCTAATACTGCTGCCCCGCCACCTTCAAACTTATAGTTATGAGCTTGTTGGCCACAAAGATACTCATCGCCGCGTTCACAATGAGACATCAACGCTAATAAATTAGCTTGCGTACCAGAACTCACAAACAAAGCACCATCAAAGCCGAACATTTCTGCAGCCATATCTTGTAAATTGTTGACGGTCGGATCATCACCATAAACATCATCACCGACCTCGGCTCTCGACATGGCCAAACGCATTGCTTCAGTCGGTTGAGTCACCGTATCACTTCGAAAATCAATCATGCTGCATCTCTATCCTCTTTCACTCAACATTATCGAAGCTACGCAACTACTTCGCCGCTGATGAAATTTCTGTTAATGCCGCTAAAGCAGCATCATAGTTTGGGTGTTCACTTACTTCAGTCACTAATTCTTGATATTTCAATATGCCTTGAGCATCAATAATAAAAATTGAACGCGCTAATAAACCACGATCTTTTATCAACAAGCCATATTTTTCGCCAAAATCACGCCATACGGAGTCTGACAACACTTTAATTTTATCCACATTTTCAGTTTGGCAAAAACGCTTCTGTGCAAACGGTAAATCCTCGCTAATGGTTAACATCACCACATCTGCATCATATTGAGTAAACTCTTTATTAAATCGCTTTGTCTGTAATGCACACACGCCAGTATCTAAACTGGGTACAGCACTAATCAGCACTGTCTTACCTTTAAAATCACTCAAGCTTACCGGATTAAACTTTTCATCGACCACAGTAAATAATGGCGCGGCCGTATTAATGTCAGGCATGTTCCCTTCCAAAGCTACCGGGGTTCCGCCCATGGTAATCATGGTTTTTTCGCCAGCAAAACTAGGGCTACTCATAACAGATGAAGATAATAATGTGATTGCTGCAAAGGTTGAAAATAGCTTCATAGAAAAACTCCTTTTATAAAAAAACCAGCAAATGCTGGTTTTTTAAAATATTAAGTTGCCTGCAATATTATTTTGCTGGAACTTCTTTCACATGTAAATCCATTTGTGGGAATGGAATTTCAATCTCGGCTGCATCTAATGCGTTCTTGATTTGCTCAAGTAACTCAAAACGTGCAGTCCAATAGTCTGGTGTTTTAACCCATGGACGTACAACAAAGTTAATTGAAGAGTCCCCAAGCTCAGCTAGACCGATGGTGTAAATAGGATCTTTTAACACAAACTGGTTGTTATCTAGAATATCCGCTAACACCTTTTTGGTTTTAGCAATATCAGCAGTATACGAAACACCTATCGTTAAATCGATACGACGTTTTTCTAACGCTGAATAGTTGGTGATAGTGCCGTTCATAATCGCAGAGTTAGGCGCGATTATCATTTTGTTGTCACCAGTACGCAAACGAGTTGAGAATATAGTAATCTCATCAACCACACCGGCAACACCAGCAGCTTCAATAAAGTCACCTACGCGGCATGGACGGAAAAGTACCATTAATACGCCTGATGCAAAGTTCGAAAGCGAACCTTGTAAGGCTAAACCTACTGCTAAACCAGCGGCACCGATAACAGCAACCAATGATGCTGTTTGCACTCCAACTTGACCCAGTGTCGCGACAATAGTAAATACAAAAACCAACATCCATGCTAAGTTTGCCACAAACGAAACGACTGTTGGGTCCACTTTACGGCTGGTCAATAATTTGATTGTTATGCGTTTTGCCACACCGGAAAAGTACTTACCGATGAGAAAAATAACAATAGCAGCTAGCGCTTTAAGACCATAAGTCATCAAAAACTCAGGTGCCTGCTCCACTAAAGCGTCTAAACCTTCTATGTGTTCCATTTCTTTCTCCATTTTAATAGCAGTTTTATTCTGCCGATATAATAAACTCTACTCGACGATTACGCTGACGCCCTTCTATTGTGGCATTATCCGCGATCGGTTTTTTGCTACTCATGCCAACGATCTCTATCGACGCTGGTTGAAACTGGTACTCATTTACGAGTAAATCTTTAATATTAGCAGCACGTTTAAGGGATAGTGTTTGGTTAACGACATCGCTACCAATATTATCGGTGTGCCCTTCTAAACGGATAGCCACTTGCGGATGTTGTTCAATGTATTGTTTTACCCTAACCAAGGTTGGTCGCTGAGTTAACAGCACCACTGATTTATCAAAATCAAAATAAACTGGTTGAAGAATTGACCCAAAACAGTCTACTGCCACAGAAATATCTCTCTGCTGACGACATTGCTCAGCAATTAAAGCCGCATTATTTGTGACAGTCGCACCGAGTTCTGCGTCATCAAACTCAGCATCATCTTCTGCATCTTCATCAACAATCAATAACTCAGTATCAATACAACCATTTGCCATAACAACGCTATTAGCCGTAGTATCATTACAGGCATCTTTTTTATCAGGAACGCCGTCAAAATCTGTATCAACCCAGGCTTGGGCAGTGCTAATAAAGCAGCAGAGTAAAATCAATGTCACCGTTCGAATGATAGTCATACATACCCCTTCGACATGACATCGAAATTTGTTAATGAATCGTATTTTAACTGTTTATGGCTGAAATTAAAAGACAACACTTTATAATCAACACCTTGCACCATTACGTGTAATTAAAGTGTCACTTATGCGTGATATGAGTATCGGCCCCATTACAGAAAACCTTATTAAACCCAGGCTGGCCCAGTAACAAAGGCAATACACGTCGATAACTTTTTTGCTAGTAGATTGTTTGCAATGACACATTTTATAACAAGCTTAACGTCTCTGTTCCCCGCATTAACATTGACTTTATCGGCATGAAAAGGGTATATAAGGTTAGCTTTTTGATGTTTGGTTAGCATTCAGCGTCAAACTGACATTATTTATTATAAAAAATAAACAATAAAGTTGCTCAGTACTGCTTATTCACGGTCAAACACCCGATATTTCAGGTGTTAGTTGATTAATTAGTCATAGACAACTCTTGCAAACAATTATTTCTGTGACGATATTTTCTCACAGGCAATCACAAGCTTAAGGTGGAAGACTTAATGAGTGACGCAAAACCTCAAGGTACATTGTTTGGACACCCTAAGGGGCTGTTCTTACTTTTTACAACAGAACTATGGGAACGCTTTAGCTATTACGCCATGCGTGCAATTTTAGTACTTTATTTAGTAGATAAAGTGCAAAGCAATGAAGCGGGTGGCGGCTTAGGCTGGAGCCAAGCAGATGCATTATCACTATATGGTACTTTTACTGGCTTAGTTTACTTAACGCCATTAATTGGTGGCTGGCTAGCTGATAACATATTGGGACAGCGAAAATCTATTTATATTGGTGGCTTCTTAATGGCTGCTGGTCAATTTACGCTTGCTGCGCCACATAGCTGGATGCCAGGTCTAGAAACCACGATGTTTTATATTGGTTTAGGGACGCTAATTATAGGTAACGGTCTATTTAAACCAAACATCTCTACTATGGTAGGTGATTTATACCCTGCTGGTGATCATCGTCGTGACGGTGCATTTACCATATTTTACATGGGTATCAACTTAGGTGCTGCCTTATCAGGCTTTATCGTTGCTTGGGCTTATACCTCATTTGGTCATGAAGTTGTTATTGGTGGTGAAGAAGTGTTTATCAACAACTGGCAGGCAGGTTTCTTCTGCGCTGGTATTGGTATGATTTTATCGTTGATTATTCAATTTTTCTTTGCCCAAAAATTACTTGGCGACATCGGTGTCGAACCGGCAGCTAAAGTAGAACAAAGAAAAAATGCAGCTAAAGGTGAAACCAGAAGTGAACCGCTAACTAAGATTGAGCGAGACCGTATTAAAGTCATTATGGTAATGGGATTATTCACCATTATTTTCTGGGCTGGCTTCGAACAAGCAGGCGGATTAATGAACTTGTTCACTAACAATTTTACAGATCGTATGATTGGTTCGTGGGAAGTACCTACCACTTATTTCCAATCACTCAATGCTATTTTTATTGTTGTTTTTGCTCCAGTGATTGCCTCTATTTGGATCCGCTTAGGTAAAAATGAACCTAACTCGCCCGTTAAATTTGCGTTAGGTTTATTCTTACTGGCCATCGGTTTCTTATTCATGATGGGCGCAGTATTCGAAATGGGCGGCAACGCTTCAGTTAAATCAAGCATGTGGTGGTTAGTAGGAGCTTACTTCTTCCACACCATGGGTGAATTATGTTTATCACCAATTGGTTTATCTATGGTCACTAAACTGGCTCCATTGCGTATCGCATCGTTAATGATGGGTGCATGGTTCCTATTTATTGCTGCAGCAAACAAAATTGGTGGCCTAGTAGGTTCATTGATTGGTCATGGCGGCGAAGTCGAAGAACAACTCGCAAACGCAATGGCGATTTTTGCTGGGATTGGTATTACCTCTGTCGTCTCAGGTATTATTTTATACCTAATGTCAGATAAATTAGTTGACTGGATGCACGGTGCAGAAAGCAAAAATGATACTGAAGAACAAGTGTTAGAGGAAGAAATTGCAGTCACGGCCGAACACGAAGGAATTCAACGTTAATTGGTTTTGATGTAATTGTTATTCTTAATAAAATCCCCTCCAAGTTTGACTTGTGAGGGGATTTTTTATCGATAAACTAGAACGCTGCTAGAGACTATAAAATCATAGCTGCGAATCTCCCTAGCAAGACGAAGTCCGTTCTAGAAGCGAAGCGCACTATCAGCGTAGCGCCCTAGGATCTTAGCTGCGAAGCGACACTAGCAATTCGGAAGTTGCTTGGTATATCCCACATTACTTACAAGCCAACTGCATAAAGCCACCCGCTTTAATATCAGACTGATAAACTAACCCAGTAAAACGGTTTTCAAGCAGCTGTTGTTTATGTTCATAAAAATGTGTTCCGATACAAATTTGCTCATCTATTAACAAGGTTCTAGTTTGCATACTCGGCTTATCCCATAATGTAATGCCAAGAGGTGTTGATTCAGGCAATGCTAAGGGGGTCAGCTCATTACCGTTGCGTAAATAACACCTTAACCCTTTACCTGACTGCCCTATTGATAACTGGTAGTTAGTCAAGTCGAGGCACACATAGATGATATCGGTATTAATATGCAACCCAGACTTCACCATACGTTCATGAAGATAAGACAGCATATTATTGGGTTCAATTAACGTATTGCTTAAACCATTTCTAAACAACTTAAGTTTCTGGTTAATAAAACTGCGCAATAACACACAGCCAAAAGCAGCACTATTATCCTCTGGAGAAAAGTGTGCCATGTACATCACTAAGTGATGATCACCCACCATGGTCGAATCAATAAAGTAAGCACTAACATCGTTATTTTTAAATAGACTGTAATTGATTTCTGCTTTGGGGTAATAGATGTGTGAGGCAGGGAATAACTGTTGCTGAACACTTTTGGCAGCTTGAGTATTTTGCTCGAGTAAAGATAAATTATCAGTGAGCTCTTGGTAAGATAACTCATTCATTTCTTGTAAATGCGATTGCCCTGAAACATTCATAGGCGTGGCTGCAGACATCATCGCTTGTATGATTGCCTGTTCAATAATGAATAAATCAGCAATGGGTTTAGTCAGGTAGTCACAAGCACCAATGCGCAACGCTTCAACTACGTCAGACATCACATCATTACCAGAAATAACAATAGCGGGAATAGCAGGATTAATATCTTGCATTTGTTTAAGCATCGACAAACCATCAAGGCCAGGCATGCTTAAATCTGCAATAACAATATCAAATATAGCATCGGAAAAAAGGGCTATGCCTTCATCTCCATTACATGCTTGTTGAACCCGAGCACCTTGTCCCTGCAAAAAATCAGCAACGACATGGCGAAATATAGGGTCATCTTCAACAAAGAGGATCTCGACATCAGTAAGCGCCATACAACAACCTCGCAAACTACACTGCCGAGGTGCCTGTATGCCTCGACTATTCTAGTTCATCTAAATATTCGTCAAGTAACTCATCGTCCGCTTGACTAGATGGCACATCACCATCAAAAACTTTGTAATCCATATGCTGCAAATAGGCATCTTTTACAAAAGCATAAGGATCAAGAGCATTGTCTAATAATCTTTCTTGATCAATGGCTTTAGAGCGAGCATCCAAGCCTTTTAAGCCCCATTTTAATACTGACTGCCACATCGTTAGTTCAGATAAAGGAAAGTATAGACCATCCACCCAATCAGAGGCGATTTCTCTTGTCACAATTGGTCCATAAAACGGCGCCATAAAATAAGGACCATTTGGCGTACCGTAATAACCTAACACTTCGTTAAAATCATCCTGTTTACGGTGCATCCCCATCATGTCTGCTACATCAACTAACCCCAGTAAACCAATGGTAGAATTAACCGTAAAACGTCCGCCAGCATTAGCTGCCCACCTCCACTTTCCTTGTAAGGTATTATTCACCAGTGAGCTAGGCTCCTCTAGATTATAAACAAAATTATTAACACCTGTTCTAACTGGATTAGGAACATAGTCTTTATAACCATGCGCAACGGGTCGGATAATATATTTATCTAAAAAAAGATAGTTAAAATCCCACAATGTGCGGTTAACTTCTTCAAATGGGTCACGAGTATCATTGTATTTAATTTCAATCGCAGCTCGTGATGATGTGGTAACTTGAGGTGTTTCAGCTTCAGCACACACGGGCATGCTAACAGCAACGAACACCTGAAGTAATATCCATTTATACTTCATATAATTCTCTTTAAATGACAAAATGTACTACTCAACAAACTGCTGTTTTTGTCTTTTTATTAAAGCAATTTTTGTTCAAGTCGATATAATTTAGCAGGCTAGTATAAGGCTGTTATCATTCACTATTTAACAGTCAGGCCTTACTAATACGTCTTGGTTACCAGCAATTATTCACTAAAATGGCAATAAAACCCTATATGTTGCCCCAATAGAGGTAACAGGGAGCTAAGGATACTGTGCCATTTGACAATATCAATCTAAAAATTGTAAATGAAGTTGATATTATTCACTGACATGTTGATTGATTTCAATAGACAAACATGTACGTTTGATAGGATTTCTATGGCTGTACCAACAACGCTACCACAAAAAACGGTTAATGCCGTCACATTCAAACCTGCAGATGCTAATCCGCAGCCAGCGTCTGAGCGCAAACAAACTCAAACCGATAGTACTGCCTTGCCAGCAAAAACCTCAAATGAAAAATCCGTTGTATCCAGCAGCTCGACCACAAAATCAGATTTAACAGCAGTATTATTGCCCGTGAAAGTAGTACAGCCACCAGCAAGCGCACAACTCGACGTCACCATTGAAAATCAACAGTACCAACTTAACAAGACCGCTGAACTGCAAAAGTTATTACAACAGACAGCGCAAGTAGTTATAGCAAGCGATCAAGCTAAGCTTGTGGCTCGTGCCGTTTCCAGCGTAAATTTACCCGTAGCCCAAACAGAAGCCATCAATAATCAAGCTACCTCGCCTGCAATTCCAACGGCTTCTGCAGGCTCAACTACCACATCACCCACCCAAACGGTGGCTACTCAATTAGTGCTTTTGGCACAATCCATTCAGCTTTCCTTACCACAAGGACTCGAACAGCTGGCAAAACAAAATGGCGTATCAACACAACAACTAGCTACATTGGCAACCAGAGCACAAGGTTATCCTCTGCCAACGGCAGTAATAGACCAAGGGAAATTGATCTTTGCTGGTGGCACAAGTATTCAATTATCGCCCAATACCGCGTTAAACTCAGGCCAATATCTAGCCAAGGTAGTGGTGCAACATCAGCAATTGCAACTTGCGCTCACGCCGGTCATTGCAGAATTAACCGTTAATTTAACGAAACTCACCACAACGCCTCAAACAGGCCAGTCTGTCCAAGCAGCAAACATTATCATCACTAAAAATGAACCAGCACAAATTCTCAGCCAATTTCTAAAGAAGCTAGAATCAACACCATTGCCTACAATTGATAATGCGGTAAAAGGAAGTGATGCCCAACAAAAAACGTCTAATGAATTAACGTCGTCTTCGGCCAAAGTCGTCCAAGATAGTACTACAGTAAAAAATGTGGCACTGGTAACACAACAAAATAGTCCGTCAAGACTAACCACAGATTCGACACTCACTAAAGCTGGCATTAATATGGCGCAGCAAGCTAATCTAGACAAAAGCTCTACCAACGCAGTAGAGCAAACATCGCTACCATCAAAATTATTGACGCAACAAAACACCCCCATTGAATTAACGTCTTCTTCGGCCAAACCAGGGCAAGATAGTGCTACAGTAAAAAATGCGACACCGGTAACACAACAACATAGTCCATCAGGACCACCTCCGGAATCGAATCTCGCTAAACCTGGCAGTAATATGGCTCAGCAAGCCAATCCAACAAAAAGCCCTACCAACGCAGTAGAGCACGCATCGCTGCCGACAAATTCATTGGCGGAACAAAACGCACCCAAAACAAACACTGCTACAGCGATAGACAATGGCGAAAGGAACAATCCACCAATCAACAATCCATCAATCAACAATCAACAAATCA
>NZ_JACJFI010000155.1 GCF_014164505.1 Shewanella sp. SG41-4
TATTCATGCTTATTCGTCAATACACGATGACTTACCGGCAATGGATAACGATGCACTTCGTCGTGGCCAACCGACTGTTCATATTGCATTTGACGAAGCCACCGCCATTTTAGCAGGTGATGCATTACAAACATTGGCTTTTGAAATTATCACAGCCCCTTGTAATGACTTACATCCACAGCAACAACTGGCGATGGTCAGGGTACTCGCGCAAGCATCAGGGTATCAAGGTATGTGTGGTGGACAAGCAATTGATTTGAGTGCAACAGATCACAATATAAATTTAGACAGATTAACCGAATTACATAATAAAAAAACCGGAGCGTTAATCAGTTGTGCAGTTGAGCTTGCCTTGATTGCTGCTAACGTACCCGATGATCACTATAAATTAATGATGAAATACGCCCATACGCTTGGGTTAGCTTTTCAAGTGCAAGATGATATTTTAGATATTACCGCAAGCACCGAAGAGCTAGGCAAACCACAAGGCAGTGATCAGCAATCGAATAAAAGCACTTTCCCGAAACTATTGGGTCTCGATGGTGCCAAAGCCTGTGCAGAACAACTAATACAAGATGCACTATCAGCGCTGACTAAATTACCATACAATAGCCAGTTAATTGCAGACTTCGCCCACTACATTATTGAGCGAAGATTATAATAAAGAGTCAGACAATCTCGCTATGAGCTTCGATATTTCTAAATTTCCAGTACTAGCGAAAGCTAATACACCAGAAGAATTAAGGAAGTTACCTCAAGGTTTACTTCCTCAAGTGTCTGATGAACTCAGACAGTTCTTACTTCAGTCTGTTGCTATTTCTAGCGGACATTTTGCTTCTGGCCTAGGCACAGTTGAATTAACTGTGGCACTTCATTATGTCTACAATACTCCTTTTGATCAGTTAGTTTGGGATGTAGGGCATCAAGCTTATCCACATAAAATTCTGACCAATCGTCGTGAACAGATGCACACCATTCGACAAAAGAATGGCTTACATCCTTTCCCATGGCGTGAAGAAAGCCCATACGATACCTTTAGTGTAGGTCACTCTGGTACTTCTGTTAGTGCCGCCTTAGGTATGGCGATTGCGGCAGGAAAAGAAGGTGCGGGTCGTAAAGTAGTTGCTGTGATTGGTGATGGAGCCATGACAGGGGGAATGGTATTTGAAGCCCTTAATCATGCTGGCGACTTGCACAATGACATGCTCGTGGTACTGAATGACAATGAAATGTCGATTTCTGAAAATGTTGGCGCGCTTAATAATCATTTAGCACAATTGATGTCAGGCCGTTTTTACACCACCATTCGAGAAAACAGTAAAAAAGTTCTTAAAGGGATGCCAGTCATTAAAGAAATGGCTAAACGTACCGAAGAACACCTTAAAGGCATGGTGGTGCCTGCAACGCTATTTGAAGAGCTAGGGTTTAATTATATTGGCCCAATAGATGGCCACGATGTTGATTCGCTCGTTGAAACAATGCGTAATATGCGCAACCTTAAAGGTCCACAGATACTGCATATCATGACCAAAAAAGGTCGTGGTTACGAACCTGCTGAAAAAGATCCTATCGGCTGGCACGCGGTGCCTAAGTTTGACCCAAGCCAATTTAAGAAACCAACAACTAAACCAGGTTTACCTACCTTTTCACAAGTGTTTGGTAAATGGTTATGTGACATGGCCGCCACAGACGAAAAATTAGTCGCCATTACGCCCGCTATGCGCGAAGGCTCTGGCATGGTTGAGTTTTCGCAACGATTCCCAAGCCAATATTTTGATGCTGCCATTGCAGAACAACATGCGGTCACATTAGCAGCAGGGTTTGCCTGTGCAGGACTAAAGCCTGTGGTCGCGATTTATTCGACCTTTTTACAGCGCGGATACGATCAACTTATCCACGATGTGGCTTTGCAACGCTTACCGGTATTATTTGCCATTGACCGTGGTGGTATTGTTGGTGCAGATGGCCCAACTCATCAAGGAGCGTTTGATTTAAGTTTTATGCGCTGTATTCCGAATATGATTATTATGGCGCCATCAGATGAAAACGAATGCCGTCAAATGCTTTATACCGGTTACTGCTATCAAGATGGGCCAACTGCGGTACGTTACCCTCGAGGTTTTGCTACAGGGGCGGACCAAATTGAGACTATGACGACGATACCTATTGGAAAAGGGGTATTAACTCGTCAAGGTCAAAAAATTGCCATTGTAAACTTTGGTACCACACTTGAGGCCGCTACTGATGCTGCTGAAAAACTGGATGCTACCATCGCCGACATGCGGTTTGTTAAGCCACTAGATTTAAGCTTGCTTGAACAACTTGCCAATAGCCATGACATCATCGTTACCGTTGAAGAAAATGCTATTATGGGTGGCGCAGGCTCAGGAGTGATTGAAGCATTACACAAAATGCGGATCGTGAAACCTGTATTACAGATTGGTTTGCCTGATGAATTTATTAAACACGGCGCACCAGATGAAATTACTGCAGAGTTACAACTTGACGCTAAAGGTATTTTAGCGCAAATCCAAGCATTTATAGCTTAGTCTTTCACGGTTATAACTGGCGGATGATCAAAAAAGGACTGAAAATTCAGTCCTTTTTTGTGGCTAGCATCTAGTGACCACAGTCCTATCGACCGTAGTGCTATCGACCATGATGCTATTGGCTACAGCTATAGTGTCAACAAGCTAATATTGAGATTAACGTAATCGTTAAGCTTCAACATCCACACTACCACCGCCTTGAGATACCATCACCATAGCAGGGCGCAGTAAGCGGTCATTCAATAAATAACCTTTCTGCATTACCATCATCACTGTGTTAGCAGGAAACTCAGCACTCGGCTGCATGCCAATAGCTTGATGATGTTCAGGGTTAAATACTTGGCCCTGTGGATTAACTTGAGTCACACCAAACTTCTCAACCGAGGTTAAAAAGCCTTTCATGGTCAAGTCGACACCTTCATAAATTGCTTTAGTTGCTTCATCTTCAGGGTTAGTACCCTGTAAGGCGCGTTCCATATTATCAATTACTGGTAATAGTTCGTTAGCAAACTTTTCCAAGGCAAACTTACGTGCTTGCTCGACATCTTTTGCCGCGCGAGTACGAATGTTCTGTGTTTCTGCTGCTGCGCGCATTTCAACATCTTTACGCTCAGCTAAGGCAGTTTCAGACTCAGCCAATAATTGCTCTAGTTCTTCAATACGAAAATTTGCTTGGGTTAATTCATCCATCAAACTTACCTCATCAGCCACAACTTCAGGAGTTACTGCTTCTTCCACTTGATCTTGCGATGTGTTGTTCGATTCGTTGCTCATTTTCACTCCAGCTAAAAAATGCGTTATTTCGTAATCTACGACAATAAATAAAGTGGCCATTTACTGATAAATTAACAGCAAATCTCACACTTTTAATAAGTTTGAGTATATTATGGGGATCAATTCTTATGTTTCAAGGCCTAAAGGCATAACAAACTCGAATATGACTAAAATGTTCCAGACAATCGGCCTCATCGGTAAACCACATCATCAAGGGACTAACCTCACGTTAACCCGATTGCATCATTGGTTGAGCATGCAGGGCTTTAGAGTTATCGTCGAAGGACGAGTCTCCGCTGAGCTGGGGGCAGATGTTTGCTCAATGGACCTACTTGAAATGGGTGAGCATTGTGATTTAGCCATTGTGGTTGGTGGTGACGGTAATATGCTAGGTGCAGCCCGAGTATTAGCTCGCTTCAACGTTGCCGTAATTGGTGTAAACCGAGGAAACTTAGGCTTTTTAACCGATTTACCTCCTGATAACTTCGAAGAAGCCTTGTCCAAAGTCCTTAGTGGTGAATTTGAAACTGAACACCGTTTTTTACTGGAGGCTGAGGTTCACCGTCACGGTAAAATTACTGCCAGTAATACCGCCGTCAATGAAGCAGTACTTCACCCCGGCAAAATTGCTCATATGATCCAATTTGAGGTTTATATAGACGAACAGTTTATGTATAGCCAACGCGCTGATGGCATGATCGTGTCTACACCAACAGGTTCTACAGCTTATTCTTTGTCAGCTGGCGGTTCAATATTAACACCTAATCTTCAAGCACTCATTTTAGTGCCCATGTTTCCTCATACCTTGTCCTGCCGACCTATTGTAGTCGATGCGTGTAGTACCATTAAATTAGTGGTATCACCAGATAATGGTGAAAACCTCGAAGTCAGTTGTGATGGCCATGTTCATTTAGCCGTATTACCCGGTGATGAAATTTTTATTCGCCGCTCAAACGAACGCCTAAGACTCATCCATCCCAAAGGCCATAATTATTTTCACGTATTACGTAACAAATTAGGTTGGGGAAGTAAACTTTTCTAACTGTTTGAACTCGGTCACAGCATAGTCACCTTTCTAGTGAGCCCCTTCACATTACCAAATGCTAATTAATTATATTGTAAGCCAATCGGTAACTCGCTTGGTTTTACTTTATATGAATTGTTACATCTCTGAAAAGCGTGATCTCTACCACGCACTAAAAACCTTACATTGGACTCGCTTCACAGTTCTGTCTGCTAATGCACTTTCCCGTGTATTAGATGATCTCGATCAACACTTTTAACACTTAAATAACGTCTATTACGCCCTAGTTAGCCAAATGCTAACAAATAATTACAATTTAGTACCCACTTATAGTGATACGAGGTATGCATGACAATATTACAGATACTAGCAAGCTTAACCCCCATTATTAGCGTAATGGTATTCTTGGTGCTTATGCGCTTACCAGCGTCTAAAGCAATGCCTATATCAATGGTTGCTACAGGCCTTGTAGCAATGTTTATTTGGCAAATGGATACGCAACTTCTTGCGGCATCTGTAGTCGAAGGTCTTCTCGCTGCATTAACACCGCTGACCATTATTTTTGGCGCGGTATTTTTGTTAAATACCCTTAAATATTCTGGCGCCATGGACACTATCCGTTCAGGCTTTACCAACATCAGTGCCGATGCACGTGTTCAGGTCATTATTATTTGCTGGTTGTTTGGCTCGTTTATTGAAGGCTCAGCAGGTTTCGGTACTCCAGCAGCAATCGGCGCACCGTTACTAGTATTACTTGGTATACCACCTATTGCAGCGGCAGTAGTGGCATTGATTGCAGATTCAACATCGGTGTCATTTGGGGCAATTGGTTTACCTGTTTTATTTGGGATGGAACAAGGCCTAACAGAAGGCGGCGTTAACATGGCAGCAGCTCAAATTGCTGAACATGGTGGCACCTTTGCTGGTTACGCACAGTATATTGCTAAACACATGATAACCATTGACTTGGTAACAGGTACATTAATTCCGTTAGTGATGGTTTGTGTATTAACAGGATTTTTTGGTCGCAACAAATCAATTAAAGAAGGTTTACAAGTTTGGAAATTTGCAATATTTGCTGGTTTTGCCTTTACCATACCAGCATGGTTAATTAACTACTTTGCAGGTCCTGAGTTCCCATCGGTTATTGGCGCACTTGTGGGCATGGCGTTAGTTATCCCTGTCGCAAGAAAAGGCTGGTTACTGCCATCAAAACCTTGGTGTGACTTTACCGAAAATGACAATAAATCTGATGAAGAATTAGCGCTTAACCAAACACCAGTTAAATTTTCACAAATTGCCGCTTGGTCTCCATACATCATTATGGCGTCGCTATTAGTCTTATCTCGTGTCGTTACTCCATTCAAAAGCTGGTTACTTGGCTTCAACATTAGCTGGACAGGTTTATTAGGCACAGAGCTTAAAGCAGGCTTCGCAACCTTATATGCTCCGGGGATCTTCTTTGTTGTTGTATGTTTGTTCGGTTTTATCTTATTTAAAATGAAACCAACTGCAATGAAGCAATCAATCACCGTATCTTGTCGTTCAATGTTACCAACCATCATTTCGCTAGGTGCATCAGTACCTATGGTGAAAATATTCCTAAACTCTGGTGAAAATGGCGCAGGTCTCGCTTCAATGCCAGTTGCATTAGCTGACTTGCTGGCCAATAGCATGGGCTCAGTTTGGGCTTGGGTTTCACCTATTGTCGGTATTTTTGGTGCCTTCCTATCTGGTTCTGCGACATTCTCAAACATGATGTTCTCAGGCTTACAGTACTCAGTTGCAGACAATATCGGCATGAATCACGCAATGGCCTTAGCGTTACAAGGTATTGGTGCCAATGCCGGTAATATGATGTGTGTAATGAACGTCGTTGCTGCGGCTACTGTGGTAGGCATGGCTGGTCGTGAATCCGAAATTATTCGTAAAACAATGCCTATCGCACTGGGTTATGCCTTAGTTGCAGGCACTATTGCTGTTATCTGGGGTGGATTTTAATTCACGATATAGTTGCTTCTATTCTAACGATAACAATACAACAGCGCAGGCACAAAATGCCTGCCGTTCATTCGAGTGTAAAGAGAGCATGTTATGACTATTAATTATCAAGTAGTGATGGATACGTTAACGTCACAGCTCGGCAGTCATGCCGTATCTAATGATCCAGTGCGTCGTTTTGCTTGGTCAACTGATGCCAGTTATTTTCGTATCGTACCTGAAATTGTGGTACACGCAGATACTCCAGAACAAGTTAAAATAACCCTTAATATCGCCAGAGCACATAATGTGCCAGTGACCTTTCGTGCTGCCGGTACCAGTTTATCTGGCCAGGCAATTGGTGAAGGTATTTTACTGATTCTGGGGCATGATGGTTTTAGAAACATTGAAATAAGCGAAGATAGAAATTCAATCACTCTAGGTGCTGCAGTCATTGGTTCAGATGCCAATATGGCATTAAAACCCTTCAATAAAAAGATTGGCCCCGATCCAGCCACATTAGCCTCTGCGCAAATTGCCGGTATGGTGGCAAATAATGCATCTGGAATGTGTTGTGGTACCGCACAGAACAGTTATCAAACCATTAAGTCAGTTAAATTAATGCTTGCCGATGGTACTGAACTTGACACAGGTTGCCCGCATTCAAAAGCGGCATTTAGCAAGTCGCATCCATTGTTGCTAACTGCGTTAACTGATTTGGCACAACTGACACAGAATAACCCAACACTATCTGCTCGGATCCATAAAAAGTTCTCAATTAAAAATACCACTGGCTACAGCATTAATGCACTGGTTGATTTTAGCGATCCATTTGACATCATTAATCATCTCATTGTGGGCTCAGAAGGCACACTTGCGTTTGTAAATGAAGTCACTTACCACACGGTTGAAGAAGCGCAATTTAAAGCTTCTGCCATGGCGGTGTTCTTCAATATGGAAGATGCCGCCAGCGCTATACCACCGATTAAAGGTGATAGCGTAGCCGCAGCAGAACTACTTGATTGGGCATCGATTAAATCGGTTACCGGTAAAACAGGCATGCCTAAATGGTTAAGCGATCTACCAGAAGGTTCAGCTATTTTATTAATTGAGTGTCGTGCTAATGATCCAGAAACATTAGTGCAATATACGCAAGATGTGATTGCAAAAATAGCTCACATTGACACAGAGCGCCCAACAGAATTCAGTAATGATCCAGCAGTATTTGGCCAATATTGGGCTATGCGTTCTGGTTTGTTCCCAATTATTGGCAGCGCTAGACCTAAAGGTACATCGGTTATTATTGAAGATGTTGCATTTGAATTACAGCATTTAGCCAGTGCAGCAGCAGACTTAACCGCATTATTCCATAAACACGGTTACCCTGAAGGGGTTATTTATGGCCATGCTTTAGCGGGTAACTTCCACTTTATTATCACGCCAACGTTTGCCTCTCAAGATGATATCAATCGTTTCCAAGACTTCATGCAAGATGTCGCTGAAATGGTGATCAATAAGTACGATGGTTCTATGAAAGCAGAACATGGTACTGGTCGAGCTGTAGCCCCCTTTGTCGAAATGGAATGGGGCACTGACGCTTATACGTTAATGAAGCAAATCAAACAGATTTTTGACCCTAGTAAATTGTTAAATCCTGGGGTTATTCTCAATGATGACACACTAGTACATGTTAAAAACATCAAACCTTGTCCAGTAGTAGATGACTTTGTCGACAAATGTATTGAGTGTGGTTTCTGTGAAAAAACCTGCCCTACCTCGGCGCTAAATTTCTCACCTCGCCAACGTATTGCAGTACTACGTGAAATTGAACGCTTAGAACAATCAGGTGATAAAAAAGCGGCAGCAGAAATGCGTGCTAGCTCCAAATACGATGTTATTGATACCTGTGCAGCGTGTCAGTTATGTACTATTGCTTGCCCAGTTGATAACAGCATGGGTCAGTTAGTACGTAAATTACGTACGCCGTATATCACCACTACAGAACAAAAAGTACTCGACTTCCAAGCCAAGCATTTTGGTGCAGTAAACCAAGTGATCAGCACCGGTTTTGACATCTTAGGTATTTTGCACAAAGTGACTGGCGATGGCATTACCAACTCGTTGATGAAAGCCGGTCGTTTAATTACGAAAGAAGTGCCTTATTGGAATCCAGACTTCCCTAAAGGTGGCAAAGTGGCTAAGCCATCAGCCCACAAACCGGGTCAGCAAACGGTTTTATACTTCCCAGCTTGTGGTGGCAGAACCTTTGGCCCAACACCAAAAGATCCTGACAACCGTACACTGCCTGAAGTGGTTATCACTTTACTTGAACGTGCTGGCTATAATGTAATCATTCCAGAGAATACCCGTCATTTATGTTGTGGACAGATGTGGGAGTCAAAAGGTGATTTTAAAAATGCTGACGCTAAGCGTGATGAGCTAATTGAAGCTCTAAGTAAATTATCTGAAAATGGCAAAGTACCCGTGGTGGTTGATGCACTATCTTGTACTTATCGCACGCTAACGGGTAATCCTAAAGTTAAAATTACTGATTTAGTCGAGTTTATGCACGACGAATTATTACCTAATATGGCTATTACCAAGAAATCTAACGTTACCTTACATCAAGGCTGTAGTGCCCGTAAGATGAAATTAGAACCTAAGCAGCAAGCTATTGCTGATGCTTGTGCTAATCATGTGGTGTTGCCTGCAGGCATTAGTTGTTGTGGTTATGCGGGTGAGAAAGGGCTTTATAAACCTGAAATTAATGCCAGCGCACTGCGTAACATTAAGAAACTCATCCCAGCAGAAACAAAAGAAGGTTACTACGCTAACAGAATGTGTGAAGTAGGCTTAACTCAACACAGTGGTATTTCTTATCGCCATTTAGCTTATTTACTAGAAGAATGTACTCGTTAAACTAACGGACAATCACAGTAAATAGCGTAAACAATAAGGGCATTGATATCATATCAATGCCCTTAATTTTTGTTTCTATTTTTAACACTGAATTTTCGAATTCAAGGTTAATTAGCGTACTCACATGAGTTATTCAATTCAACGAATGATCCTACTCAGCAAATTGCCCGATTCAACATGAGTGGTCCTATTCAACATGAGTTGTCCAACTCAGACTAAGTCAATAAACACGCCAGTAACTGTTGCTGTAATCTTTCATGTTCAAGCGGTATATCACTAATAATTTCAACCCGAGTATCTAGCGCATCATCAAGTTCATTAAGCATCAATTTATCATCCACCATGTTGGCACTCAACACCCCATCGCGGGTAATAACAATAGCTTTTAACCTCAAAACCTTATCCAGTTTAACCGTGTCTACCCACGCCATAAATTGCTCAAATTGAAAACAATGTGCTGCTGAAAATATCCAACCACTACTGTAACAACCCTCACCTTGGTTAGTTTTGTGAATAAACCCAGTAGATGAAAACTCTGGATTATCAATATCACTCAAGGGTAGTTCGTTAGACAGCCAGTTATCCATAAGCGTTTCCCGCCCCAATAGCCGTTGGCGCGTTTGTATCGCTTTATACTTAGTAGGGACATTTAAGCGCATTAATAACTGTTGGATTTGGTCTACATCAGTAAAGTGATTATTGATGCTTATAAGTGGCGTCTGTTGTAAATGTAATTTATTGAGGAATTGCTGTAACTGTAGATGATCTGTTTCAGTGTAATACTGTGCTTTATTAGCCAACAGCACATCTGC
>NZ_JACJFI010000156.1 GCF_014164505.1 Shewanella sp. SG41-4
GACGTAGTTTACGTAACGCTTTTGCTTCAATTTGACGAATACGTTCACGTGTTACATCAAATTGCTTGCCCACTTCTTCTAACGTGTGGTCAGTATTCATGTCGATACCAAAACGCATACGCAGTACTTTTGCTTCACGGGCTGTTAGGCCTGCTAACACTTCGTGTGTGGCGTTCTTTAGACTTTCGCTAGTTGCTGAGTCAAGTGGTAGCTCGAGGGTAGTATCCTCGATAAAATCACCTAAATGCGAATCTTCATCGTCACCGATAGGGGTTTCCATTGAGATTGGCTCTTTAGCGATTTTCAGTACCTTACGAATTTTATCTTCAGGCATCATCATACGTTCTGCTAATTCTTCAGGAGACGGCTCACGGCCCATTTCTTGAAGCATTTGACGAGAAATACGGTTCAGCTTGTTAATCGTTTCGATCATGTGTACTGGAATACGGATCGTACGTGCTTGGTCGGCGATTGAACGAGTGATTGCCTGACGGATCCACCACGTTGCATAAGTCGAGAATTTATAACCACGGCGGTATTCAAACTTATCTACTGCTTTCATCAAACCAATGTTACCTTCTTGGATTAAATCCAAGAACTGTAAACCACGGTTGGTGTATTTTTTGGCAATAGAAATAACCAGACGTAAGTTAGCTTCAACCATTTCTTTTTTCGCACGACGAGCTTTCGCTTCACCGATAGACATACGACGGTTAATGTCTTTAATGCCTGCGATGGTTAAATCTGTTTCAACTTCGATAGCACCTAGCTTGGTCACACAACGCGTTACGTCATCGGTGATCATACGCAAACCTTCAGCGTATGGCTTAGTGCTTGCTTTTTCTTTGTTAAACCAATCTAAGTTAGTTTCGTTGCCAGTGAATGCTTTAATAAAGTTTTTCTTTGGCATTTTAGCTTGTTCAACACAAAGCTTGATGACTAAACGTTCTTGAATACGAACGCGGTCCATCATGTTGCGCATGCTTTTAACTAAACGGTCAAATTGTTTAGGAACTAAGCGGAACTCTTTGAATAATTCGCCGATAACAAATAATGAGCCTATTGCTTCAGGGTGATCACGGCCTTTTTGAGCAATAATACCTAAGCTTTTTTCGTAGGCTTCTCGAAGTTGAGTAAATTTCTCTTTGGCTTCTTCAGGATCAGGTCCTTTGTTACCTTCTTCCTCTTCTTCATCGTCATCATCGTCGTTATCGTCATCATCGTCATCTTTTTTAGTGTCAGCTAATTCAGATCCAACGTTGGTGGCGGTAGGTGCGACGTCATCGTCGTCAGGATTGATAAATCCAGAGATAATATCAGACAAGCGCAATTCTTCAGCTTCATACTTATCGAATTGCTCTAAGATCATTGCGATCGCTTGAGGGTACTCACTAACAGAACTCTGTACAGTGTTGATACCTTCTTCGATACGTTTAGCAATAACAATTTCGCCTTCGCGAGTAAGTAGCTCTACCGTGCCCATTTCACGCATATACATGCGGACAGGGTCTGTGGTTCGGCCTAACTCACTTTCTACGGTTGCGAGAGCTGCCGCTGCTTCTTCTGCAGCATCTTCGTCTGTGTTGTCTTCCGACATCATCATGTCATCGGCATCTGGCGCTTCTTCAAAAACGCGGATACCCATGTCATTTATCATCTGGATAATATCTTCAATCTGATCGGAATCGACCATGTCTGCAGGTAAGTGGTCGTTCACTTCTGCATAGGTTAAGTAACCTTGCTCTTTACCTTTAGCGAGCAACAGTTTGAGTTGCGACTGCGGAGTGTGATCCATAGATATCATCCAATTTTGGGTAACTGATAAAACGATAGGCCAGTTAGCTATGCTAAGTGGCGCGCAAATCGTCAATTATAGCTGTGTGGACTAACCTTAGCTAGTCCATGGCAATGTTTGTACGCATATTCTTTACGAATAAATTGCGTATTACTTCGCTATGCCTTTCATTATAGAAATCAGCTTTGTTAGCTGCATTTTTTCAACTTTCGTTAAAGCCTGTTTTAGGCTTAATTCCTGATATCGTTGTTCAATATATTGGTTATTTAACCAAATCAGGGTTTGCTTGAACTCTGGCAATACATTTTCATCCGCCACTTGATGTTCCCATTGGGCTAGCTTTATTAGAGTGCTTTTTTGATTATGCTCTCTATGCATTTCAAGTAGTTGTGCGCTGTTTAACGTTTGCTCTCGAGTTATATCTAACAAATGATTGAGCAATTCTATGCCGGTCATCTGTAATCGATCTAGTGCAGGCTGTTTTGCCAAACCAAAGCCTAAACTTGGATTTTGGACCAGTAGGCCAATGGCCAATCTTAATGGCGTGCCACGACCTTGTAAGCCTTTCGCATTTAATGGTTTTACCTGTTTTACAGAAAAACCTAATTTTTTCTTTAAATCTTCGCTACTGTTCATGCCTAGTTTATGTGCTAAGTTTTCTAACAGTAAATTCTGTAGGACGGTATCTTGTACCTTTTCAATTAGCGCAATTGCTTGCTTGGCTAATGCCCCTTTATCGGTGCCGTGATTAGCACTTAATGTGTCAAACAAAAACTCGGGCAGTAACATGGCTTTTTGCATTAATGCTTCAAATGCTTCTTTGCCAATTTTGCGGACCATAGTGTCTGGGTCTTCACCTTGCGGTAGAAACATAAACTTGACTTGGTCACCCGGTTTTAATAGTGGTAATGCTGTTTCTAGTGCTCGCCAAGCTGCTTCGCGGCCGGCGCGGTCACCGTCATAACAACAGACCACTTGTTTGGCACTACGCACTAAAAGCTGAAATTGTTCAGCTGTAGTGGATGTACCTAACGATGCAACCGCATAATCAACCCCAAATTGGGCGAGTGCGACGACATCCATATACCCTTCAACAATGAGCACATGCTGTGGGTCACGGTGTTTTTGCTTTAGCTCATATAAACCATAAAGTTCATTACCCTTATGAAATATGGGCGTTTCTGGAGAATTCAAGTACTTTGGGGTGCCGTCACCCAAAACTCTACCACCAAATCCAACAACACGACCACGACGATCGCGTATTGGGAACATTAATCTGTCGCGAAAACGGTCATAGCGTTTACCGCTATCATTGGCAATTAACATGCCTGCTGTCAGTAGTTTATCTTGGGCTGGCACATTCTGCCTGTAACGCCCTAGTAAACCATCCCAACCATCGGGTGCAAACCCAATACCGAACTGCTCAATAACTTCAGACGATAATCCGCGAAACTCAAGATAATCGACCACTTTTTGCTTGTCTGGGTGTTGCCTAAGTTGGCTTTGATAGAAGAGGTTGGCTTCTTCCATCAATTCGTATAAATCTCGACTTAATCCTTGATCTGGCCTTTTCCCTGTGCCTTGCTCTCGTGGTACGGCAAGACCAAGCTGACCTGCAAGTTCTTCAATGGCATCAACAAATTCTAGGCGATCATATTCCATGACAAAATCAATAGCATTGCCATGGGCACCGCAACCAAAACAGTGGTAAAACTGTTTGTCTCTGCTAACAGTAAAAGAGGGTGATTTTTCGCTATGAAAAGGACAACAAGCTGAATGGTTCTTACCAGCTTTTTTCAACGGCACTTTACGATCAATTAAATCGACTATGTCTATTCGAGCTATTAGCTCATTGATAAAATCACGAGGTATCGACATTGATTGCTGTTGTTCTCGAATTTACTTTATCAACTGATGTAAACAAACAAGCCGTGCAAGTGCACGGCTTATTCAACATTAAAAGTTGATTACTTCAACTTAGCGCGGATCATTGTACCAATGGCACTCATATCTGCACGGCCTTGAACTTTAGCTTTTAATGCTCCCATTACTTTACCCATATCCGCCATGGATGCAGCACCAACATCAATAATAGTAGCATCGATAATCGCTGCTACTTCATCTTCTGTTAGCGGTGTAGGCAGAAAATTTTCGATTACTCGAATTTCATCTGCTTCGACTGCTGCCAACTCCGGACGATTCGCTGCTTCATATTGAGCAATCGAATCACGGCGTTGTTTAACCATTTTGGTTAATACAGCTATTGTCTGTTCATCAGTCAGAGTTTCGCGGGTATCCACTTCAATCTGTTTGATGGCAGAAAGTGCCATACGAATTG
This sequence comes from Shewanella sp. SG41-4, assembly GCF_014164505.1. Classification (GTDB taxonomy): domain Bacteria; phylum Pseudomonadota; class Gammaproteobacteria; order Enterobacterales; family Shewanellaceae; genus Shewanella. The sequence continues at coordinate 4,134 of NZ_JACJFI010000156.1, forward strand.
TTCCTAAGCGCACTTTATCTTTAGCGCGCATGGCATCTTTCATTTGGTCTTTTAGCTGATCGGTTAAGTTCATAATGAGATTAATATAAACGTACGCGACGTGCGTTTTCGCGAGAAAGCTTCTTAGCTAGACGCTTAACTGCAGCTGCTTTTGCACGCTTACGGGCAGTAGTTGGCTTCTCGTAAAATTCACGAGCACGCACGTCAGCTAAAATACCAGCTTTTTCACAAGAGCGCTTGAAACGACGAAGAGCTACGTCGAATGGTTCGTTTTCACGTACTTTAATAATTGGCATACGCCATCACCCCTTAGGTGTAGTTATGTTGGATGATTAAATCGACTAAACATTTTTAGTGACTTCACTCAAACCAAAGGCTATTTAAAATGGTGCGGAATTTTACACCGAGCGGCGACCATTTGTAAACCCCTGATTGATTTTCTCTTCGGGGAAATAGCTCGCAGTTTCATTTTTTTATATTTAATAAAAAAGTAGCTGCTGTATGGCTATCCGCATTAATAGCGGATGGTCGTGCTGCAGTTCAAGTTTCATTAAGTAATATGCATCAACAATATCATGGTTACCCCTTGATATGTGTATTTAAAACGAATTGTGACTGTTTAAAATATGTCTTTGTGTGTGTTTCGCTTGTTCTGACTCTTGAGTTGCTGACTTACTTATAAAGGATGGGTATTTAATCGTTAAACATTGGAGTATTTACGCTGAGACGGGTAGAATTGGCGGCCTTATTTTTAATGAAGACGAGAGATTATGCGGGTTATTGGTATTGAAACATCCTGTGACGAGACTGGAATAGCAGTATATGACGATAAGTTAGGCTTATTGTCACATGTGCTATATAGCCAAGTTAAATTGCACGCCGATTACGGTGGTGTTGTGCCTGAGCTTGCCTCTCGTGATCATGTTCGCAAAATTGTGCCATTGATTAAGCAGGCTTTATCAGAAGCTAATTCAAGCCTAGATGATATTGACGGTGTTGCGTACACCAAAGGCCCTGGGCTAATTGGTGCGTTGCTTGTTGGTGCTTGTGTTGGACGCTCTTTGGCGTATGCATGGAATAAACCTGCAATTGGTGTGCATCATATGGAAGGGCACTTATTGGCGCCTATGCTGGAAGATAATGCGCCGGAATTTCCTTTTTTAGCCTTGTTAGTGTCTGGCGGTCATTCAATGTTAGTGCAGGTTGAAGGCATAGGACGATATCAAGTGTTAGGTGAATCTGTCGATGATGCCGCTGGTGAAGCTTTTGATAAGACGGCAAAGCTCATGGGCTTAGATTATCCTGGTGGCCCTCGTTTAGCCAAATTGGCTCAAAAAGGCTTGTCTGTAGGCTATAAATTTCCTCGTCCAATGACTGATAGACCGGGATTAGATTTTAGTTTTTCAGGATTGAAAACATTTACGGCAAATACTATCGCAGCAGAACCCAATGATGATCAAACTCGTGCCAATATTGCTCGTGCATTTGAAGAGGCTGTTGTTGATACGCTTGCGATAAAATGTAAACGAGCCTTGAAGCAAACTGGTTATACACGTTTAGTTATTGCCGGTGGCGTGAGTGCCAATACCCGTTTACGTGAGTCATTGGCTGAGATGATGACCAAGTTAGGCGGTCAAGTGTATTATCCTCGCGGTGAGTTTTGTACTGACAATGGAGCCATGATTGCTTACGCTGGATTACAGCGTTTACGTGCAGGGCATACAGAGGGGCTAGAGGTTAAAGGTCAGCCTAGATGGCCTTTAGATTCATTGCCAGCAGTTGATTAATTGTTGAGTTTGAGTTGATGTGTTTGATGTAAGTGATGATTGACTGTCAAACTGCAAAGAAAACCCCAATACTATTTTGTGTTGGGTTTTTTTATGTATTTTTTTCGTGAGACTTTACTTTCTTCGCCATGGCGCAAACGACCAATATTGTCTTTGTGGCGGATTAAAATAAGGGTTGAGAGCATCGCAACCGGAAGAATAAATCGTTCGTCTAGCCACCAAGTATAAAAGGGCGCTAATGTTGCGGTTGCCATTGCGGCTACAGAGGAATAACGCGTTAATAGTAAAAACACAATCCAAGTGAGGATTAGGCATAGTGCTAAATCACCACCAATCGGTGCCATTGCACCAAAGGCTGTAGCAACACCTTTGCCGCCTTTAAAGCCAAAAAATATTGGGAATATATGTCCTAAGCAGGCACTGACAGCAATAAAACCTAAGGATGCTGCATCAAGTCCTATTTTATAGCCCAGATAAGAAGGCAGTGCACCTTTGAGCATGTCAAAAAATAACACAAGCGCTGCAGAACTGACTCCACCAATGCGTAGCACATTAGTCGCACCAGGATTGCCGGAGCCGCTGGTTCTTGGATCAGGTAAACCTCTTAATTTACAAACCAATACGGCACTTGAGATCGAACCCGCTAGGTAGGCGGCAATGATCATCAAAATGGTGACTGTAACGGCGTTCAAATTGGTTTCCTTACTCTTCTTAGGGTATCATCGCGCATTCATTTGTAAGACATGTAATTTTCAGTATCCACTGAAGCTGTGTTCGCGTTAACATTAACCATTTAGTTGATGTTAATTGAACAACAACGCCTATCCTACTGTTTTAATTCATTAGGAAAAAGCTTAAATGTGTTTATTCGGCATATAATCGGTAATAAAGCTCGATTAGGATGAATTTGACGTCCTTTCACATCGATTAAGGTAGGGATTTTTTATGGATAAAGTACTCATTCGCCAATTAGCTATAGAGACCATTATCGGTATCTATGAGTGGGAAAAAAAACTTCATCAGACATTGCTTATCGATTTAGATATGGCATGGGATAATCGTCTTGCTGCCGCCAGTGACAGTTACGAAAATGCACTGTGCTATGAAACGGTATCAAATCGTTTAACTGCATTAATTACTGAGAATCCGATTGAATTGATTGAAACTGTCGCTGAAATGATTGCGCATTGTTTGCAAGACGAATTCAATGTGCCTTGGGTTAAAGTGGTTGTGATGAAGCCTGGTGCAATACCTCATGCTGTTTCTGTTGGTGTCGAGATTGAACGCGGTAGCATTTAAGTGTTATTTTTTTTTACTGTTTAGCATTAGGTCAGTCAATGGCACGTATTTACATAAGCTTGGGCACTAATATTTCTCCTGAGAAACACCTTAAAGCCGGTCTGGTTGATTTACAACAATATTTTGGCCCATTACAATTATCACGAGTTTTTGAGAGTGAATCGGTAGGGTTTAAAGGCACTAATTTTTTAAATATGGTGGCAGCGGCTGATACCGATTTATCCATTGCACAGGTGGTGACAACATTTAAGCAAATTGAACAAGACAATGGCCGTATTAGGGGGGAGAAGAAATTCAGCCCAAGGAGCCTTGATATTGACTTGTTGCTGTATGACGATGTTATTTGTGACATTCCCGTAGAATTACCCCGCGGCGAAATTTTATTTAACGCGTTTGTATTGTGGCCTTTGGCTGAATTAGTCCCTAATTTGCCTCATCCTGTGACGTTACAAAGCTATCAAACACTTTGGCAGAATTATGACAAACAATGTCAACAATTATGGCCTATTGCATTTGAGTTCCCACCAGAACTATTACCCATTAACACGTTATAACCAATCGATAGGTTAATCTCTAACAAGGACACATATGGAAACGTTTCAAGTTATTCTGCTGGCATTAATCCAAGGCCTAACGGAATTTTTGCCTATTTCTAGCTCGGCACATTTAATTTTACCATCACAAATATTAGGTTGGGCTGATCAAGGTTTATCATTTGATGTTGCGGTAAATACAGGCTCTTTATTTGCCGTGGTGATTTATTTTCGAAATGAGATTATTGTACTGTCTAAAGCCTGGTTTACTAGCTTAGCTAGCAAACAACAAACTCAAGAAAGTAAACTTGCTTGGTGGATTATTTTAGCTACTATACCGGCAGTTATTGTAGGGTTTACCGCCAAAGACTTTATTGAAACCCATTTTAGAAATACTTTAGTGATTGCCATCACAACGATAGTTTTTGGTTTGCTGTTATGGGTGGCTGATAGAATGTCTAAAGCACAGTTAACTGAATTTCAAATGGGTTGGAAAAAGGCTTTGCTTATCGGTTTAGCACAGGCTATGGCCTTAATTCCTGGTACCTCGCGCTCTGGGGCCACGATGACTGCAGCATTAATGTTAGGGCTTACACGTGATGCAGCAGCTCGGTTTTCATTCCTTATGTCTGTTCCTGTTAGCTTTGGTGCCGCCCTACTGGTGACAAAAGACTTGGTTAGCAGTCCAGCCCCTATCGATTACCAAGCGCTTGGTTTAGGGATTGTAGTTTCATTTATTGCTGCGTATTTATGTATCCATTTCTTTTTAAAATTTATTAGCAAAATAGGCATGACGCCGTTTGTATTATATCGCCTTGCTCTTGGTGCGATATTGCTTGGATTGCTCTATCTTTAAGGTAAGCATTTAAGCGACTTTTGTTTGCATAGCGGGTAGGCTTACCATACTAGGTATTTCTACCCGTTTTTGTTTTACCATCTTTCAATTAACTATCAGTGTATTTATGACTTTATCTTTATTATGTCCAGTGTGTTCAGCTCCACTAAATCAACATCAAGCTTCATCGGGATTTTATTGCGAAAATAAACATCATTTTGATAAGCACCCTAATGGTTACTGGCCACTGTTGAGCAACGTAAAGGGCAAGAGTAAGCCACAAGTGGAGTCTCGCCAATTAATGCGTGGGCGACATTTTTTATTAGAATCCGGCTTGTTTGCACCGTTAATTAAACAACTTCAAGCTGTTTTGCTGGACTTATGTACTGCTAATAGTGAAACACTATTACAGCATATCGATTATCAATGTGCTGACGGCTATTATTTACGGCAGCTTGTGCCTGCGTTAGTAGAAGCAAATGTATCGTGCCAGCACTGGGGTATTACCGATGCTGAAAATGCTATCTTTGCAGCGGCAAAATCTGAAACACCCGCAAATTTATTGTTGTTGGAGTTAAAGAAATTGCCTTTTGCTTCGCAATCAGTCGATATCGTGACGGTTCTTGATTCACCGTTAAAGGGTAAAGAATGCATTCGGATTTTAAAAGATGACGGACGGATTGTATTGTTGCAGCCAGGCATTAGGCATTTGTGGCAAATTAAGCAACAGGTTTATCCCGACTTAGCTGAAAAGCCGCTGCAGTTAAATTTACCTAACGATGTGGAAATAGATGTGCAGCAGCAAGTGGTATTTACCCAATCTGTTACGGGTGAGCAGGCATTAACACTACTTGATATGTCTGTATTTGGTTGGCGTGCGAATGATCAGCTAAAGCACCAAGTTAAATCGACTGCAATTAGTGAGTTAGAGTTTGATTGGCAGATTATAACGCTAAAAAAACGCTTATAAAATGTAAATGCTGATGACAAGCGTGAAAGCTGATGGAAAGCGATAAGGACGACAATGCGGTGAGAGCGTTAGAGCCTAAGGGCTAGGGCGCTTCGCGGCTTGATTCTATACAAGCTAAGATTGGTTTCGAGCGGTGTTAAGCGATGACAATTGATATGGATGACAATGCTGTGAGAGTGTTAAAGCCTAAGAGTTAGGGCGTTTTGCGGCTAGATGCAATATGAGTTGATGCTAAGATTTCTGTGAGATTTTTTAGAAAGATTAAATGAATGTATAGATTAATAGCGAAAAAGCTGGTGTGGAGAAGCTGTAGGTGTTTAGATTTACCGCTTGATACCGCTTGATACCGCTTGATACCGCTTGA
>NZ_JACJFI010000157.1 GCF_014164505.1 Shewanella sp. SG41-4
GCTGTTAGGCATAGCGTTTTTTGTTCAAGCATCATGTCGTTTAATCTAAGCGTCATTTAACATCCACTTCGATTAACTAAATGTGGTCCAAATGGGAGCATGGTCTGATGGTTTATCTATGCCGCGTAAATCGTAATCAACATCAGATTCAATTAAGCGTGGTACCAATGAATCTGTTACCAATATGACATCTATACGTAAGCCACGGTTATCATCAAACCCTTTGCTACGGTAATCAAACCATGAGTAACGTTCAGTGCGAGTAGGGTGTAATTGACGGAAGCTGTCGATAAAGCCCCATTGCTGCAGACGCGCTAACCATTCACGTTCTTCTGGTTGGAAGCTACATTTACCCGTTTTTAACCAACGTTTGGCATTTACCTCACCAATACCGATATCTAAATCGGTTGGCGAAATATTAATGTCACCAATAATCGCGATGTCTTCACTTGGATTGTGATGTTTATCTAAATGCAGCATTAAGTCTTGATAAAACTTACGCTTAGCTGGATATTTAGTTTCGTGATGGATACTTTCTCCTTGTGGGAAGTATCCATTAAAAACGGTTAATATGCGGCCATTATCTTGCGTAAACCGACCAATAATAAGACGACGTTGCGCGTCTTCATCATCAGTTTCAAACCCTTTAATGATTTCAAGTGGTGCAGCTTTTGACAGCATAGCCACACCGTAATGTGCTTTGCCGCCATGATAATGGACCTTGTAACCCATAGCCTCAACATCAGCTACTGGGAAAGCTTCGTCATGTACTTTGGTTTCTTGTAAGCCAATTATATCAGGTGAATGACTGTCGATAAGAGCTTGTAGTTGAGGCAAGCGAGCACGAATACCATTGATATTAAAAGAAACTATTTTCATTAAGGAAGCACTCGTTTAAAAGGCTTAACAATAACGCTTTGGTACACTCCAGCACCAATATATGGATCCACATCAGCCCAAGCTTGTGCATCTTCTAATGAAGGAAAGTCAGCAATAACTAATGATCCAGTGAAACCCGCTTCACCAGGATTTTCATTATCAATCGCAGGATGTGGTCCGGCAGTTAATAAACGGCCTTCATCGGCTAAAGCTTGTAGACGTGCTAAATGTTCAGCACGAACAGATAAACGTTTTTCTAAACTGTTTTCAACATCTTGAGATGAAATCATATACCACATATAGCTGCTTCCTTTATTTGATTTTACATAAACAATTATTGGTTATTAGTTGTTTGGGAGTTGTCATCTTGCATATTTTTATACAGATAAACTACCGTTATCACTGTGTTAATTAAGGTAAGGGCGGTTAAGCCAAATACTTTGAAATTAACCCATGTTTCTAAAGGTAAATTAAACGCAATATAAATATTGGCTAAACTACATAATACAAAAAATCCCACCCAGTACCATGCGACCTGAGTCCATATTCTATCGTCTACTTTCATTTCTTTGCCTAACATGCTCTTAAGCGCAGATTTTCCCATGATTTGTGAGGCAATTAACCCTATCGCAAACAAGATATAAACGATGCTGACTTTCCATTTGATAAAAGCATCATCGTGGAAAAATAGCGTGAGGGAACCAAATACAGTCACCATGGCGAAGGTGGCTAAATGCATTTTTTCAATATGTTTATAAATCAGATAGGTAATGACGAGTTGAATAGCCGTAGCAGCAATCAGTACTCCTGTTGCAGTGTAAATATCATAGAATTTGTAAACGGCAAAAAAAATGACCAGTGGTAAAAAGTCTAACAGTTGTTTCATAAAAAATCTCTTGCAGAAAAAGGACAACAAACCGCTGTCACTACGACAATGTACGCCGATTGTAACATGATGAGATAGTGTTTATGAACCATAAGCAGTTGTGCAATTGCAACCTTAGTGATCATTGTTGTTTTAAGGTGAGCCATAACTGAGTTTCACTTAGTAGAGCCGCACTTTTTTTAGATAAAAAAGGATTATGCAGCACAAATTCGGTGCGGTTATCTAATTCGGATTTACTGATCATACCTTGAGTGATTGGGTGGTTATAGAATAAGTCGTCGAAGCTACCGTCATCGATAGCTTTTCTGAGACCGTATTCGATGCGCTGAGCTAAGGATGTGTTGTCTTTACTGACAAAAAAATAAATGGGCGCTGGATACTTTAATAAGATTTTTTGTTCAAGTGCTAGTTTTGGATAACGGTCTAAGTCTCGCCATGGTTCATGTATTGAGCGAGGGTAATAGTCGAATCGACCTTTCAGTAACATGGCTATTAAACGACTATCACTGCCTGATGTGACTGTAAAACCATTGCTGTTCAAAATTGGCACATCTGGCCAATCAGCACCCTGGCCAATTAAGGTTTTTTTGATGTCTGCTATGGAGTGTATGTTATCAAATCTAGCTTGGTCATTTTTACGGATTAGCCCAATTCGGTAACCCATTAGTCCTTTAAGTAATGGCACATAAATAGCTTGTAATTGATCTTCTCGCTCAATGCTGGTCATAGTCCAGACAACATCAATAATCGTGTTATCAGCCACCATTTTAAGTGCTCGACCCTGTGGCATTTGGATCATGGCGGCATTCATTTGAAAGTCACCATATTTATCGCGACTTTTTTCTAACGCAAGTTCAAGTAACGAGACAAAATACGCTTGTTTTGGGTCAATCCCATGAATTGCAGCATTATAAGTGACGATAGTTTTAGGTTGTACGGAAGTGTCTACAGCCTTAAGACTGTAGCTAACAAATAGAATGGCAATCGTTAAAATCCCTATTAACGAACTTTTCATATAACACCGAGTTGGTTGATATTTGTCCTAGTATAACGGACATAAAAAAAGGAGCAATAAAATTGCTCCTTTTTCGACCTAGGAGTGGTCGTTATGTAGCCGCTTTCATTGTTGCGGTAAATTCAGCCAATTTAGCCAGTAATGTGTTTTCATCATGTTGATGTGCTTCAATGATTTTAACCACGGCAGAACCTGAAATCGCGCCAGCGGCTCCAGCCTTGATGGCGGCGCGCACTTGCTCAGGTTCGGCAATACCAAAACCTAATAGTGGTGGCGGCGCATTAAACTTGGCGAGTTGTGACAGAATGTTTTCAATTGGCTCACCCGCTTTGGATTCTGTACCTGTGACGCCAGCTCGTGATAATAGATAGGTGTAACCTTCACCTTGTTCACTGACCATTTTTAAGGTGTCAGAATCAGCATTGGGCGGTGCAATAAAGATGGGTGCAATACCATGTGCTTTGGCGGCTTTGCTAAAGGGAGCAGACTCTTCAACAGGCACGTCAGCAATCAACACTGAATCAACACCTGCAGCTTGAGCTTTAGCGTAAAACGCATCAATACCATTGGCAAAAACTAGGTTGGCATAAAGTAATAATCCGATTGGCAGATCAGGATGTTGAGCACGAACTTTGGTGATGATGTCAAAACAATCACTTGAGGTAGTGCCTGCTGCTAATGAACGTAAATTAGCACCTTGTATCACAGGGCCATCGGCTAAAGGATCTGAAAAAGGGAAGCCTAATTCAAGTGCATCAGCACCATTAGCGACTAAGGTCTGAATAATCTTTAATGATAATTCAGCGCTCGGATCACCAATGGTTACAAAAGGGACAAAGGCGCCTTTTTGTTGTGCTTTTAGTGCAGCAAATGTTGCTTGATAACGGTTACTCATTGCCGCTCTCCTGTTGTTTTTGTTTGGCCTCTAAAATATCTGCCACAGTGAAAATATCTTTGTCACCACGACCTGATAAATTAACCACTAAAATGGTTTCTTTAGTCGCTTCCTTTGCCATGTTAACGGCATAGGCAAGTGCGTGGGCAGATTCTAATGCTGGAATAATCCCTTCACAACGAGCGAGTGTTTGGAACATTTCAAGTGCTTCATCATCGGTTGCTGACTCATAACGAGCACGACCAATGGCATTTAAGTGCGCATGTTGTGGTCCTACTGATGGGAAATCAAGTCCGGCAGAAACCGAATATGATTCTTCAATTTGACCGTCGCTGTTTTGCATTAAGGGTGATTTCATGCCAAAGAAAATACCGGTTTTACCGTGTTTAAGCGGCGCGCCGTGCATAGCTGTATCAAGCCCTTTACCTGCAGGCTCAACGCCAATTAATTCAACCGATGGTTCATCAATAAAATCTGCAAACATACCAATAGCGTTAGAGCCTCCGCCAACACAGGCAATAACGGCATCGGGTAAACGACCTTCTTTTTCAAGAATTTGTTTCTTGGTTTCTTCACCGATAATACGTTGGAATTCACGCACAATTGTCGGGAATGGGTGCGGACCTGCAGCGGTACCCAGTAAGTAATGGGCTTTATCATAGCTACCTGACCAGTCGCGCATGGCTTCGTTACAGGCATCTTTTAAGGTTGATGACCCTGATGTAACTGGAATAACTTCAGCGCCCATTAATTTCATGCGGAACACATTTGGCGATTGACGCTCAATGTCTTTTGCACCCATGTAGACTCTACATTTTAGGCCTAAAAGCGCACAGGCTAGAGCAGTGGCTACGCCATGTTGCCCCGCACCAGTTTCGGCGATGATTTCTTTTTTACCCATACGTCTAGCTAACAACGCTTGTCCCAACACCTGGTTAGTTTTATGAGCTCCACCGTGGAGTAAGTCTTCACGCTTTAAGTAAATTTTTACCAACGGATTTGGACTTAAATTACGGGTAAGTGTTAGCGCTGTTGGGCGGCCAGCATAGTTCTTTAGCAGGTCGGTAAATTCAGCGATAAAGCTTTCATCTTGTTGTGCTTCAACAAAGGCTGTTTCGAGTTGTTTTAATGCAGGCACTAAAATCTGCGGTACGTACATCCCACCGTATTCGCCGAAATAAGGGTTAAGCTTGAGCTCGGTCATAAATGTTCCCTTCGAGTAATCATGTTTTAACTAAAAATGGTGTCGTAAATAAAAATTAATTACGGCGTAATTGAGAAAATGCGGCAATCAGTTTTTGGTGGTCTTTATGGCCAGGGGTAGATTCTACTCCTGAATTTAAGTCGACCCCATAAAATCCTTGTTGGCTTGCGAGATAAACATTGTCTGGGGTTAATCCACCCGCCAACATCGCATCTTGTTTATCAGCAATATCTGCTTGCCAATTAAAAGTTTGCCCAGTGCCGCCAAATTGTTGTGCTGACTTGCTGTCGTATAAATATCGATCGGCACCTGCAGGTTTTTGACTCACTTCGCCGCTGTTACTGTCAATCGCTATAGCTTTCCAAATTTCGGTGCTGAGTTGCTGTTGAGTCAGTAACGTTTTTAATTCGGTTATTTCAAGTTCAGTTTCATTGCCGTGTAATTGCACCGCAAAAAGGTTCAGTGTTTGGGCTAATAAAGCGATATCAGCAACGGGATGATCCACAAACACCCCCACCATTTTTAAGCCAATATTACGTTGCTGCATTTGGTCAATTAATTCAATTGCTTGAACAGGTGTTACGGCTCTAGGTGATTTGTGATGAAAAATTAGCCCTCCAAATACCGCGCCTGCTGTAGCCACTGCCTGAATATCGTCAATTCGAGTCAAACCGCAGACTTTATTGTTTCCAAAAATAAGTTGTCTGCATGCTAAATCAATATCGTCTTGCGCCATAATTGAACTGCCAACAAGATAACCGTCAACCAATGGATTTAGGCGGCAAACTTGTTGATGGTTATAAATACCTGATTCGCTAATAACGACTCTGTCGGCTGGGATTTGTGGCGCTAATAACTCTGTTGTCGCCAAATTAGTACTTAAGTCGCGTAAATTACGATTGTTAATACCAATTATTGGGGCAAGGAGATCAATCGCTCGGATCAATTCTTCTTGGTTACTCACTTCGGTTAAGGTATCTAATTGATACTTGGCTGCCTCGTTGGCTAATAAACGATATTGCTCATCATCAAGCACAGACAACATCAATAAAATGGCATCCGCACCTTGGTGTGCAGCTAATTTTACTTGATACGGATCGACAAAAAAGTCTTTACAGATAATTGGCTGAGTCACTCTAGCGCGGACTTTTGGAATGTAGTCCATGTCACCCTGGAAAAACTCTTCATCGGTGAGTACTGAGATGCCTGCAGCGTAATGGACATAAATATCTGCAATGGCTTCAACATCAAAAACAGGGCGAATAAGCCCTTTAGAAGGACTGGCCTTTTTACACTCAAAAATAAACTGAGCATTAGGCGCTTTCAGGGCATCGAATAAGCTACGGTCAGATATTTTTGGCTGTAGATTGGCCTCTGGGAAACGCAGTTTAAGTGCGGCGATATGTGCCACTTTTGTATCAACGATACGGGTTAACACATTACTTTCTGGCTTACTCATTGTGTTCTCCTGTTTGGCTCGCAGCAGCTAAATCAGTTAATAAGGTAAAGGCTGTACCGCTTTTTAGTGTGGTGAGTGCTAGCTGAGTGCCGGCTTGAACTGAGTCGCAAATACCACTTATGTACAAAGCACAACCTGCATTAATCGCTACCGCATCTCTATGTGCTGGTAGCCCTTTGCCTTGTAAAATGGCTTGGGTGATTAAGGCATTATCTGCTGGTTCTCCACCCGTTAACTGCGATATGTCTGCACGGTTAACGCCAAGATCTTCAGGACTAAGCTGGTAAGTACGCACCACACCGTCTTTTAGTTCTGCCACATAGGTATTATCGTGAAGCGCTACTTCATCTAAGCCACTGCCATACACCACCATGGCCCGTTTAACGCCAAGGGCATGTAGCACTTGTGCAATAGGTTCGATGAGTTCAAGTGTATACACGCCCAGCAACATAAACTCTGGGCTTGCTGGGTTAATTAATGGGCCAAGTACATTAAAAATGGTACGGGTTTTTAATGCTTGTCTTACTGGTACTGCATGTTTCACCCCGCCATGGTAATGCGGTGCAAAAAGAAAACATAAACCGAGTTTATCTAAACATTGGCTTGCAGCATCTGGCGCCATAGTGAGCGCGATACCGCAATGTGACAGTAAGTCAGAAGAGCCAGACTTGCTTGATACGCTACGGTTACCGTGTTTTGCTACTTTTGCCCCCGCTGCTGCAGCAACAAATGCGGCAGTAGTGGAAATGTTGATGGTGTTATAGCCATCGCCGCCAGTACCGACAATATCAACAATGCCGGTTTGCTTTGAGGCATCACTGCGAGGGAAGGGTTTAGCTGCTTGGCGCAATGCGTCTGCCGCGCCGGCTATTTCATCAATGGTTTCGCCACGCATTTTTAGCGCCACTAACATACCCGCCATGGTAGCAGGTTGCATATCACCTTGAATAATAGCGCTAAACACTTGTGCCATTTGTTCACGAGTTAATGGCTTACCTTGATACAGGCGGTCGAATAACGTTTGCAGATTATCCATTATTCACCTCCACTAAAGGCGTGGTCTTGGGTTAAATACGCCAATGTCTGCGTGAGTAACTGACTGCCTAGGGTGGTTAAAATTGATTCTGGATGAAATTGAAAGCCCATAGCTTGATGCTGTGGATGCAATATTGCCATTGGCATGTCATCTGTGGTGGCAATAACCTCTAAGCAGTCAGGTACCTTAGTCGCAACTAAGCTGTGATAACGGGCAACCGGTAATGGTGAGGGTAAGTTGGCAAATACGCCTTGACCATTATGGAAGGTCGGGCTGGCTTTACCATGGACCACAAACGGCGCTCGTTCTACTTTTCCGCCATAATATTCGACCATTGCTTGATGACCTAAACAGATGCCAAGCATCGGAACTTTACCGGCCACTTTGCCAATGAGTTCCATCATGCAACCCGCTTCATGCGGTGCACCAGGTCCGGGTGATAACACCAATGCCGTTTTACCGGTTTCATTGATGAGCTTTTCAGCCACATAATTGGCACTGACATCATTACGATAAATGACAACTTCACAACCTAGGCTGCGGAATTGATCGACTAGATTGTAAGTAAACGAATCGAAGTTATCGAGTAAGTATATTTTCATCCGTTTATCGCTTTGTGTGGTTGCGGTGCTCATAGCCCACCTCCCATTTTTATCGCAGAAATGACCGCTTGGGCTTTTTGACGTGTTTCATCTGCTTCGGCTTGTGGATCTGAGTCAAACACCACGCCAGCGCCTGCTTGTATATGAGCAACATCATTTTTAACAAAGGCTGAACGGATAACAATGCAGGTATCCATGTCGCCTAAACCATTGAGATAACCCACTGCGCCACCATAACTGCCACGACGTGCTTGCTCCGCTTGGCGAACTAATTGCGATGCACGCACTTTTGGTGCACCCACTAAGGTTCCCATGTTCATGCAAGCTTGATAAGCGTGCAGGGCATCTAAATCTAAACGTAATTGACCAGTGACGCGACTGACTAAATGCATCACGTGCGAGTATCGATCAACCTTTAACAGTTCGGCTACTTTACGACTACCGCTTTGGCTGATGCGTGCAATGTCGTTGCGGGCTAAATCGACCAGCATTAAATGTTCAGACAATTCTTTCTTATCTAAACGCAGCTCAAGTTCGATACGGCTGTCTAGGTCAAAATCAATCTCACCCTGGGCATTTTTACCGCGCTTACGTGTGCCTGCAATGGGATACACTTCGACTTGGTTACTGGCCGCATCATATTTCAGGGCACTTTCTGGCGACGCACCAAATAAGGTGAAATCAGGACCTCTAAAATAGAACATATACGGACTAGGGTTGGTTAAGCGCAAAGCCCGGTATGCACCAAGCGTATTCGGGCAAGGTAAGCTGAAACAACGAGATGGCACAACTTGGAAAATATCACCGGCGACAATGTGTTCTTTCAAATCAATCACGGTTTGTTTAAATTGCTCGTCGGTGATGTTAACGTCTTCGTCGGTTGTCACTGGCGTTAACGGAGCAATATCACCTAGTTCGGCGCATTGTTCGATGACGTGTTGCAGTTGCAGAGCTAATTGCTGTGCAATGATGTTATCTTGACTGAATTGGTGGCTAACAATCTCTGCTTGCTGAGTTTGATGGTCAATTAAAATAAGTGTTTCAGCAAGATAGAATAAATAGTCGGGGCAATCATTGTGAGCGTTGGGCGCAGCAGGGAGCGGCTCGACGGTATCAATTAAGTCATAGGCTAATACGCCACCTAAAAATAAATCTTCAAATTTAAGTGGATTATTGGTTTGAATGTGCTTGATAAACATTCTTAAGCCATCAAGAGGCGATGTCGACTTTAAGCGTGCATCTTCATCTTGTAACTCGGTGGCTTTTTGTAGCGTTACGACGAGGGTATCATTAACTCGTTGTTGCTTTGCATCATTGAAAAAGTTAGCTATTGGCGTTAATAACGCTGCACCATTTTGAGTTAATGCGCTGAAACTGAGCTGGTAACCATCACAACGTATCATCATTGCCGCATGGGTAAGCACGATACTTTTTAAATGGTCTTTACTTTCGACCTCAGCAGACTCTAACAGCATGGTATGGGGCGCGTTATTAGTCACTTGCTGATACAGTTTTAGTGGATCAGTATGGTAGGTTAATGGCTGCTTTTGCGTGCTAACCTGAGCGAGTTGGTTTGGTGTGGTCACTGTTGTCGTCACTTTAGTCATCACTATGTCGCCGCTCCTTGTATCCTGTTTGTTTATCATCTGTTGGCCTTTAATATTATGTAACCCGAGTGACTAAATTGAATGGGCCAAATAACAAGAAAGCCCACATCTCTGCGGGCTTTTTGGTAAAATCTTGTCTCTTAAAAATGAGCACAACGCTTCACACCACCCGTTAATTTGGGAAGTGCCACCACCAAGTAATGTGTAATGAAGCTAAAGAGTGTGTCATCGTTAATCGCTGTGTTGTGTCTGTGTTTAATGTCTATAGGAAAACCCAGCTG
>NZ_JACJFI010000158.1 GCF_014164505.1 Shewanella sp. SG41-4
CGTTGATGATGATATAAATTTTTATCAAACTTTAATATGGTCGTTCATAAGTGTCGAATGGCAGGCATCAAGGCCTACAGATTGTCACCTATAAAGTAACTTTGTGTAGACCTCGTGATTCTAGGCAACGCTCTTTTACCATCTCTGTGGTAAATACTGCGTGAAATACAAGGGCATCACAATATTGGTTTGTTCTAACGCTGATGAGCCTTGTGTGCCAGTTAACTTAAAGGTTTTACTTGGAGTACATTTTTCAACGTAGGATGCCAGCGATTTTGCTCTTGTACGTTTACCACTTTTGACTTCAACAGGGATGATATCGCCTTCATCGGTTGCCAAAATAAATTCGATTTCGGCGCGGGCGTCATTCCATGAATAACTTGGGTCAACGCCAATGGCAGTGAGCTCTTGTTGTACAAAGTTTTCTGCCACATAGCCTTTGTATTCGTAGTTTTGTTGCTTAATCTCTTTATAACTACTGCCTAGCATATGATTGAGCAGACCCACATCAAACATAAACAGTTTAACCATATTTACTTTTTTATAGGTCGCCAGAGGTGATTTCGGCAATCCTTCAATAGGGTAGTTTGGCAAGGCTAAGCGGCAACAGTTAAGCCAATGAATTGCGGTTTCAAAATCGCTATAACGAGATTTACGTTCATGCACATGTTTAAATTTAAAGCGTTAACGGACTCATCGCTCCCAATTTGGAATGCTATTAAACACAGATTCAATCAGTGTGGCATCGACCTTGCCCGCATACTTACCAAAATCTCGGCGATAACCTTCAACTAAATCGGCATGAATTTTAGTGACTTTTTCAACACGCTCTAAAATGCTTGAATCTTTTAACTGATACCAAGCCGAAACGGCTTCCGGCATACCACCGGTAAAAAAATAGTCTGTTAGTTTATTCATCAATTTAGTATGCACTGCCGGTGTGCTTGCTTGACTATCAAAGGTTTTTTAACTAACTGAGGTTCGAAACTGCCTTCACGGTCTCGCGGTGTATCAAGTTCAAACTGGCCATCTTCAGTTTGAATGCGCTTGCTGGTTTTACCGTTACGGCTATTAGATGAAGTGGATTTATGATGTTTCTCATAACCCAGATGCTCATCCATTTCGGCATTAAGAGCGGCCTCGACGGTTATCTTCTTGAGCATCTGACTAAATTGATTTAAGTCTTCTGGTGTTTTAATGCTTTTAGCTGCTTCTTTAGCAAAAGCTTCAATATCTTTTTTGTTCATGATTATCTGCCTATCCTTAACTCTCAATAGAGTACGTGTTGATAAGCAGTTACACAAAATTAGTTACAGTCTCGCTTTTCAAGAAGCTCTGGGGCCTTTAATGTTTGATAGTCCTCTTGAGTAAAAAGATATTTTTATTGAAAATCCAGTTAGCTCATCCACTTTTTACATTCTAAATTCAGTAGTAGTGACTTTGCCTAGTAATTCGTTACTCACAGTTTTGAACAGTTTCGTCAACGTATTTCGCAAGTAGACTTGAAATTTATCCTGAGCCAGGGTTCTAGCAAATACATCTGTTGGTAAGAAACGTTTCATTTCTGCAATAAACGCTTCACTAGACACAATATCAGGAAGTCGTTCGAGAAAGTTTTCCAACATTTTGTCGAATTGCTCAAGTTTATAATCTGACACCTTGTTTTTCACTAAGTCCATATTGAGTGTCGCGCCTTGCTGCTGTAACCACGCTAAATCCCATATATCTCGATGACGGACATATCTCGTAGTGGCAGGTAAAGAAATGATCTTATCCGCCATGACTTCATCCAAGCTCTCCGTCAAAATTAACGTATCACTATATCCATCAGGCAAAAAATCATAGTTTATTTGAAGAGGTTGAGGTTCTTTCGTATAGGCTGGAATGTTTGCCACTTCTACTTTAATCTTCTGTTTTGGTAGGTCTTTTCTCTCAGGAGAAGTCACGACTGCTATTTGCCACTTATCAATGCTCAATTCCGCATATTTAGGATCTTGCTTTAGCTCCTTTGGCTCTTTTACCGTCACTTCAAGCCCGTACCGCTCGCCAATGTACTTTTCTATACAATATTTCATGTCTGCTAACATTGCTGAGCTGAAATCTTTCCCGCCAGCAAAGTCCAGATCTTCGCTAAAACGATTGCCCCCATAACACAGTCGTAACGAAGTGCCACCTTGAAAGGTCAGTTTGTCTAGAAGCCCACCTTTCTCTAACGCAAATAAAATGTCGTAATGTAAGAGCTCTTTCTCTATCACAGATCGCATGTGAGATACATGTTCAACCTGCATTGCTTTATTCACCAATTGCGCGAAATTTTCTTGATTAATTCCCATATAGTCCTTCCTTGCTTACTAAATGTGTATTTCGGCCAACTCGTTTTAAGTCTCTGTATGCAGTTTGTTTCGTCGCTAACCTAAGTGGTCTACCAACTAAACTGGTATTATCTAGAATGTCCATCGGGTCTCGTTTCGTATGCGTAAATTCAATTGTACCTAAAGGTGTTTTGAATTCACCGGAACGTCCCGTTGTCATAACAGTTAACCGATCTACTGGAATTTGCGAAATAACACCAAAATCAGAAAGTGCAGATTCCAAGCTAATGTAGTTATATTCTCCACGTCGAATAGTTTTAGCAATTTGCTCCAACGTATTGATCCCTTTCGACTGCGCTAAATTGTATAAGTACACACCATTAATGATTCGAGTGAGTAAGCCATCGTCTTGCAAACGTTTAATTCCCGCCCGCAATGCTCGCTCATTATCTTGATGAAAGATTTTGGCCAGATCTGAACTAGTAAAAACACAGCGGCCACGCTTGTCATATTCTATGAGCTTTTTAATTGCCTCAGCCTTTTTCACAATACGCCTCTAGTCATCACGAATGACATTTAAACATGTCACAATTGTAGACTTAATTCTGGCATGGTGCAAGTTAACAAAAATGACGCTAAAAAGTGTCATAATTGTAGACTTGATTCTGGAGCTATTACTAAATGGACTTAGTCAGTTTATTTTGTGTTTGTTTGTAGCGGAATTCTCCAACCATAGCTAAGGAGCGTTTGGTGGGAGATGGATAGCGTACATAGCAAAGCTATGTTGGCCTGTCTTGGTTTTGTATATACGCCTTCAATGTTTCCAGTGGAGCACCGCCAGCGGTTAGTAAGCAATAAGCCCTTGACCATAAAGCAGGCTTCCCGTAATACGCCTTCATATGCGCTGCATATTGTTTTCTGATCAGTCGGCTGGTAACCGTTTTTAGACTGTTAATAAATTTAGAGGGCTGCAAGGTGGGGTTGAACTCCAACATTAAGTGGATATGAGCCGCTTCCCCGCCAAACTCTAATAAACCAACCTCCCATGATTCACATTGCTTCTCACAAATAACCTTTAGCGCATCAAGGATCTCTGCCGTAAAACATTTATGGCAACACGCGTTAGTATGTAATTACATCTTTAACGCCTATAGCGTGTAAAGATTGCTTTAACGGTTCTAGCGTGTAAAACTTGATTTACCTGCTGTAGCGTGTAAAATGATATTGGAACTGTTTATATAGGTAAAGTGATTATGAAGGTGACGAACTCAAAGCAGCTTAGCGCGTATCTTAAAGATGCACGGCTAAATATGAAGCTATCGCAAAGTAAAGCGGCTAGTAAGGTCGGCATTCGTCAGGATACGGTTTCTAGCTTTGAGCAGAACCCTGACTCTACTAAAATAGAAACGCTGTTTAAGATATTATCGGCATTAAACCTTGAGCTAGACATTAAGGTTAGAAACCCAGAGTTAGGGGGTGAGCTTGTAGATGATAAAGCCATACCGACTGAGCAAGAATGGAAGGAGGAGTGGTAATGGCTATCCTTGATGTTTATATGAATGGTTACCTAGTCGGAGAGTTAACTAAATCGACCACAGGCTCCCATCTGTTTAAGTATGAACAGCAATGGTTAGATACCTCTAGCAGTCGTCCCATCTCTTTGTCTATGCCACTGCGTAAGCAAGCGTATAAAGGTGATGAGGTTTACAATTTCTTCGATAATCTACTCCCAGATAATATTGAGGTGAGAAACAGAATTGTTGTTCGCCATAATGCTCAATCGACCCAAGCGTTCGATTTATTGGCTAAAGTCGGCCAAGACAGTGTCGGTGCATTGCAGCTCGTACCGCATGATCAACAGCCGTTTGATATTAAAAAAATTGAGTCTAAACCCTTATCGGATCAAGAATTGGAAAGAGTGTTAAAGGGTTATCAGTCGGATATTCCACTAGGCATGTTAACCGATGAAGATGACTTTCGAATATCGATAGCAGGTGCCCAAGAAAAAACGGCCTTACTTAATCTAGATGGACAGTGGCGGCTTCCTATTAAGGCGACCCCGACAACGCACATCATTAAGCTGCCCATAGGTTCGATACAGAGTCATTCACATACTCTTGATATGTCTGACAGCGTTGAAAATGAATACTTATGTATGATGATAATGAGGGAGTTTGGCTTAGATGTACCGCAGTGCTCGGTCATTAAAGTGGGTGATGTTAAAGCGCTTGCTGTGGAACGCTTTGACCGTAGGCTCTCATCTGATGGTAAATGGATTATGCGTTTGCCCCAAGAGGATTTTTGCCAAGCATTAAACATTCCGCTAGCGAGAAAATATGAAAGCCACGGCGGCCCCGATATTGAGCAGATTATGTCATCTTTATTAGGCTCCACCAATTCAGAGCAAGATCGAGTTAACTTCATGAAGTCTCAGGTACTGTTTTGGCTATTAGCGGCAACCGATGGTCACGCTAAAAATTTCTCACTTTTTATTGAGGCGGGTGGTGGATATCGACTAACCCCTTTTTACGATATTTTATCTTTGTATCCTGTGCTCGGGGGTAAAGGGTTAAATATTCGCGATGCAAAGCTGGCTATGGGGCTCAAAGCGACAAGAGATAAGAAGTACCAAATAGCACAGATCTTCCCAAGGCACTTTATTCAAACCGCAAAAGCCGTTGGCTTTGATACTGCAACTATGGCGGACATCATGAATGAGATAGCCAATTCAGTTGACTCAGTCATCACTAAAGTTAAATTACAATTACCTCAAGATTTTCCAGTGCATATAAGGGATACAATTCTTGATGGCTTACAGGATAGATCTAGACGACTACTTAAATAGCAATTGGCTTCTTGTTTTAAAGACTAGGTTGCTTTTTTTCTCAGTTCCCACACCAAACTTTGATTACTAACCCAGAAATTCCACCAGGTGGAAAATGGCGCAGTGTTTGTCATCACTGCTTTCAACCTTCCTCTTAGCAGCGACTGAAGGTCCTAGGAACTCGCAAGCTCGCCTGAGGACGGGCTTAGAAGTGAAGCGCCCTGCTAGATCCCTACAAATCATCATCCTGGTATGCTTTTGCGCCAGAACCATCAGTTGCGCTTTTATAACTGATGATTTCACCCTGTAAAAACTTATCTCTTGGTAAGACCAATAACTCCAGTCCAACCCCCCTTAGGGCTTTACCTAAAACGAATGCGCTAGCTTTCGATTTATCTCCCTCAATCTCAGATAATGCCTTCCTTGTAATGCCAACCATTTTGGCATATTGCTCTTGATTAGCGAATAGCATTTCAGTACGCAACCTTTGCAAAGCCTTACCCGTCGAGATCTGACTGGTAATAAGCTCAATACAAATACTTTTCATAAGCTCATCTTTGACAGAGCTCGGCAATTTTTTACGCTTAGCAGCAAGTGGTAGTCGGCCATGACGATTATCTTGGGCTAACATTTTGGCCTTTTCTGTCATAGTAGTTTCCAGGTTTTGAATTTCTTCTCTAAATTTTCATACCCCATACTTGGGAAAGAGAGAATAGACTGGGGAACACCTCGGTTTCCCAGCCTTTGCTTGAGTTCAACTAATTCTATTGCTGTTTGAGCCAATGCATCTAAAAGGGCTTTTGGTTCAATAAGATCTGCAAGACTATTAGCGATTTTAACAAAGTCATATTGTCCACCTAATTCAAGGCCCGCCCCCCATATAAAAGTCCTTGATATCACTTCTGGATCGGCTTTCATGGGGGCAAAGTCGTAGATAGGCGCGAGGGATACGCGATTGTTCTGCTTGATGAATGACGTATTACGACCGTGATTATCGGAATTACCAAAAGCAATATTAAGCAAGTCCCTGCGAACCCACTCGATAACAAACGCTGCTATTCCATCCTCTACATCGAGAAACGTTGTTGTTTCACTGTTATCGCTTTTTAAAGTAAACACTTCTATCAAAGCGCGGATCACCTCGCCATGCTCCATCATAGTCGCTGGAGCAATATCTAAGACAGAGTAAACTGACTCCATACCAAGCAATTGCTGTTTATTGCCTATTGTTGCAACATCGAACCTTGGCAACCACAGTGATGGACCTCGCTCGCTCTCCATCAACCGCATTTCATCAGTGGGTATAGTATCGAAACCTAACGCGTTAAGTTCGTGATAGAAGTGAAACTCAGCCCTTAAAATATCGTGGTCGATACTTGCACTTCCTCTTGGAAATTTAACTAAGTATCGGGTGTCTAGATTACTTGGATTATCTTGAAAGGTATCGATCCACACTCTGTCATCTGGATCACAACGAAGAAGTAATTTAGGCGCCGCACCACCAGCACCAGACGCACCGCCGGCAGCGGCTCCATTTGCCTGTGCGTATTCGATAAAGTCGACTTCAAGCCTACAGACATCCTCAACGCTAAACGTTACTGGTATTGGGTTAATAATAATAGCAGGTACCGACTCTTTCACTCTGATATTGCCTATCGGTGCGATAGTACCTTGAGATAACAGGATAAAATTCCTGGTAAGCTTATCTTCATCGAGCAAGCGCAGTGTTCGTAGCCAATATTTACGACTTGAGCCTGCGGGAATAATGTCATCTAAAAAACGAAACCAGTTTGTATTATTTCGATAGGGCATGGTGTCGTTTGGCAAAGTGACGCTGGTTGCGGTTTCTGCAAAATCATTATAGTGTGTAAACACATGATCTGTTTCATAGTCCAGTCGACAAAAGCTTGAATCAAGGTGTTCTGCAAACTCGATAGTCGCAACATCATGCCACTCAAAAGCGTAGTTAATTTGAATTGTAATTGCTTTAGGCATAATGCATCCATTTCGGTTCAATAAAGAGTGTAAAACTAATTTATTGAAACAATATTAGCACATAAAATGGCTATTACACTATTTATTGACACGATTCATGCTCAAAAAGTCAAGCACCAGTTTATGACCACAGAACGCCCTAAGTAAAAGAGCGTGATCCTAGGAACTCGTAAGCTCGCCAGAGGACAAACTTCATCTGCTAGGCTTTTTCCTTTGTATAATCTATCAGGCAGCTAAATGTTATAACGTGCTTGAGTCATACACTGCTGTGAGGTTCTCTAATTGTCAAAAACGGATAGTATATTTATGGGTTGCGATACCTAATCAACCTTAACTATCTGATTGACAGATCTTCCACAAGCGCTCTATTGGGTTTAAATTCGGACTGTAAGGCGGTAGATAATGAAGTTCGATATTGAGCTCTTTCGCTTTCTTTTTTACCCCCTCGGCTCGATGATAACCTGCACCATCTAATATTAAGTGAATGCGCTGGTCACTGCCGTTATATTCTCTTATCTCCTCGAAGAAATGCTGAAAAGTATCGCCATTTACCTTATCGTAACACTTCACTTGAGCGGCGGCTAAGTTATTCAAATCAATCGCGCCTACAAGGTTTAGTCGAGTACGACTTCCTGTGGTTTCTAGCGCTTTATCATATCCTGTTTTTATCCAGCCACAACTAACCTTTGTCGCTTGAGTTGGGTGCATCGCATTCATAAATAATATAGGTTCATCAACCGCTTGGGATTTAAGCTTGGTATGTTCCTCAATAAAAACGGCTTGCTTTTCTTCATCAAACTTATGAGGTAAGCCTTTAGGGTATTTGTAACTGAAGTTTTGTTGATGAAGCCACTTGTTTAAACCTGGAATGGAGAAACGGATCTCGTGGGTTTTCCAGATGTACTCAATGATTTCATAAGAGCAGCGATATCACCCAACTTGTGCCATTCCTTCAAAGCTCGGGGTATAATACTCTAATTCATAGGTCATCCAAAGTAACCTTCACGCCAGGTTGTGGATCGGCCAAGCGAGCCTTTGCTAACGCTATAAGGGCTTGGTCCCCATCGGTTAACAGTACAGACTTAAATGGCAGTGCCCCTCTTTGCGCTACATATTCTAATGTTTGTCGTAGCAACTCTGATGGCGTCACACCAAGTTTTTCCAAGGCCGCATAAGAGCGTGTTTTTAGCTCATCATCGACACGAATATTAATGGTTCCCATAATCTGACTCCGTACTTACAAATGTAATTTCACGGTATGATTTTGCAGTGACTGGAAAATCGTGGTTCAACCAATTTTATTCATAGGTGAATGCGATAGTGATAATATTATTTGTCACCTTCAGACAATAATTAATTGAATAGGTATAAATCAAATTACACATATTTACCTGTCTTTCGTATAATTACACATAAGTTAGATAATTGCGTGTAATTAGAGGTAACAATGAGTCATTGGAGTTTTTCTAGATCAGAATTAGCAGAGCATTACATTAACATACTCGTGACTGGCTTATTTTCAAACCTTGCCTTGATAAAAATCGGTAAAATAGCCATAACTTATTAGGGTAAAGCTGCTTAAAATCAATCGCTTAGCTGTTTGTGTTGAATGTGGTTGGCGGTTTAATCGCATATCCACTCAAAGAAAGTAAGCCACAATGTAATATCTCTGATGTCGATTTCAATGCGATTTCTGTTATGGCTTAAACCGATCTGAGGTTACTTAAGGTATGAATATTGGTTTAGTGTAAATCAGTGAGTTTACGTTGATAAGTATTTTAATACGATAGTGATTAAAAATCACCCTTTAGTAAACTTACGCAACAAACTTATAATGGTTATTTGCTACCCAATGTTGATTAAACCAAGCCGATCGAATGTCTGTCTGCGTTAAAGGTTAGTCGGAGTAAAAAATTCAGTGAGTTTACTTTGGATGAATTATCGCATTTAGCGGCCAATGCCATGTTGCCAGAAAAGCGGGTGCTGGATCCTGTTAAGCAAACAGTGGAAGGTTTCTAAGAAGTATGGACGAAAGAAAAAGCGCATTTGCCGCTGATCAAATCTATGATTGAAGTGATTGATAAACCCTTGCGAGATCTGCCATTAGGCTGATTGAGGAAGATCCAACACAAGCCATTCAATGTCATGTAACACCCAACCTATGGCACAGTTACTTGTCGATCAATCCACAAGTTAACCGTTATTTTGTATTGGGCTAATCTTCTGAACAAATCATGCATCTTCATGAGTTGTATGAGGTTGAGCGGTCATCTCATTCTTACCTAAACCCATTAAAAGGATCACAGTCTATGCGTAACCTGACAGAGAATGCAGTCCCCCTCACATCTAGCTCAAAAATTGCTCTTCATAATGGCAAACAATTTCAACCAAATCATCTAGTTCATTTCCCTGTTCTGTATTAGGTTCTGCATTCCATATTTGCTCAATTCGCTTCAAGGCTAGCTTATGCTCGGCAGAATTCGATATCTGGCATGCCGCCAACACTTCTCTGACACCAATACGCATATCTGAGCTTTCTTTGAGAAAAATAGCTTTATCCTCATCTACAACGTCAACAATATTATCGAACAGTCGCCCCTCGCAAGTACCTAAGTCTTGAGTGTTTGCTATCTTAATGTTTAAAGAGTCCATCGATATCGGCTTTTTACTCATGTTCGGTATACCCAATATAAAATGTATTTATTACC
>NZ_JACJFI010000159.1 GCF_014164505.1 Shewanella sp. SG41-4
TTTGTTGTTCAACAATTGATACCCAATGGGCGCGCTTTTGTTCTTGGTTCATAGTACCTCCGGTGAAAAAGGCACTATATTAAAGCGTGAGTATTATTGGTATGTGGGGTTAATTAACCGCTTACGATTCTTCAATACATGCTTTAAAACTCAGCAAGCACCAAATATCAAATAGTGATTGAACAATTACTTGGCTTGGGCAGCCGAAACACGCCAGTAAGTCAGCGCAAGCCAGTTTTTCACCCTCGGTAAGTAAGCCGTATTTAATGGCTTTCTTAGTGTATTTTTCTGACTTTTCACCAAAAGGGGAGGCGCAACTTCCACCGTTTGGTGTTCTGCTCAAATTAGGAAGGTTAATCTTATGTTCCTCTTCAATAACTAGCACATCAATACCTAAATTAGCTTGCGCCTCCTTGGTGCTAACCCCGTGTTTAATCTCCTCAGATCGTAAAGACATTGCATCTTGCATCATGCCATTATTTGCGGCCTTATTTCCCTCGCTGTAGCTCTTCTTTCTTGTGTTGAGTGTGTTGTTTAGCATGATTTCGTTCATCATCTCACCTTGATGATAAGCGGTAATTTGTGCGCCCGTTTCTCGAAATCGGCTGATAACTGGGCGCAACCTGCGTCCAGTTTGGTCAGTAAAGGTAAAATGTTTTTCAAGCCATGTACCAAGGAAAGCGTTAAGGACGTTACTTGTCATTGAGGTTACTTTCTTTGAGGAAACCGTTTGAAGCAGGGTGGCATTCGTGTCATTTGAGATTAATCGCGAAGCTGTGAGTAAATTATCGAAAAAACTCAAGGCGTATTTAGGGATTTCTAGCTCATGCCCCCCCATTTCAACCTGAATGGTTTTGAACGCTCGTCGCTTAAATGCTGGCATGATGTACCATGATTCACCAAGTGACATTGAGGCATTTTCCGGTTGTTTTAACTGGAATAAGTTACCGGTATTGGCATAAGTGTAATACGAAAGCAGAAACGTACCCGCACACATCATTTTACTGATACCACCACACAGTAAATAGCTCTGCCCTTTCCAATTAAAGGTCATTGTGTCCACGCTTTTATACGCATTAATGTGTTTATTAGGGTTTTCAATAAACTGCTGGTAGGTTTGTTTAAACAGGTTGCGTAAATAAGGCAGTAATTGATTTAAGTCACTGCGAGTATAGGCTTCAAAGGACTCCTTATCGTTGCCATCGGTGACGGTAATATGGTCAAAATATTGCTCTGGCAAATCCAAGTAATCACAAAATAATCGCTTGATTAGTGAGTGTTTTTTTCTGTAACCGCTACGTTTTAAATCACCAATGAGCACCTTTTTGTATAGTGCATTAAAATAGCCTTCAAGTGACGCTTGCGTAAATGCTTCTGTATCGTATTCATCACACCAACGAAGATACTGAGAGCCCCCAGAAAAAGTGAAGTACAATGTATCGTGGCTTTTTCCCTCTTTTATCAAGTCATCAAATCGAGCTTTAATTTGAAGCACGAAGCCCTCACGGTCAGCCCCCTCAAATTGACCACCTCTCAGTAGCGCTTCAGTGGAAGGAAAGTGCTTGACCAAGAAGCGATTGAAGTCGGCTTTATGGTTACTATCTGTCTCTAGTTGAATGCAAAGTTTAGGATTCCAGCAGTGTAAATAGGAAATGTCACTCACCTTCACCTCCTAGTGCTTCGTGCATAATGCTATCTAATATGCCAAACTTCACTCTGAACGCCTCCTTGCGTTTCAGGAAGCGTAGGTACTTCCAAGTTGTACGTTCATCTTTATGCCCCATCCAGCCCATCAGAAGCTCCATACAGTCGACAATGGGTAATTTAGCCTCTAGCAAGTCACTGAGACGATAGGTGCCATAGGTGGCGCGTAAATCATGGAAACGATGGGTAAATGATGGCTCTGCCTGTTTTATTTCAACTCTGAATTCAATCCATCGAGCTTCAATGGATTTCCCCGTGGCAGGGTTACCTTGCTGGCTAACAAAAAGTGGTTCATGTCGGTCACAGCGCTCCAGTATTTCAATGGTCTTCTGGGGGAAGGGTGAAGTATCGCTGCCTAACTGTTCTATTTTCTCATTGAGCTTGGCAACTCGTTTCAGGCGTCGCTCTGAGGTTCGATACTCCTTTAATGACTGGATCAAGTCCGATGAAATCTCGACAGTCCGAGTTTTTAGGAACTTGGTTTGTACGCCTGTTGAGCGGGGGCATAACAGAATTTCAAAGCGATGTTGGCTCTCAGCAAGCGGAGTAGCAGTATCTAACGCATCTAACGTTAGGGTTGCCACTTCTTCCACTCGCATGCCTGTATCTATCGCAAGCAAAACTTGTAAGCGTAGCTCTTCGGATGTTTGCAGTAGGTGTTGAGTTAAAATGCTCAGGGCGTCACTGCTTAACGGGGATAGGGGTCTGATGTTTTTGCTATCCGCATCCCTTGGTACTCTGACGCGTAAATCACTGGTTTTGACAATGAAGGTTGGGGATAGATGGGCTAGTATCCCATTGTTCTTGACAGAGAAAAACTCTATTATGAATGGCGCTTCCTTCTCATTATTTATGCGTAGATAGCCATCATGCATCAACCACTTATAGTAATTGACTACTTGGTTCATACGCACGCTGGCTGTGCTGTGGGCAAGCTCGCCTTGCTTAATTTGCTTGAGCAGATGGGAACGGAACAGATAGGTCGGTTTGAGCCGTTTAACAGGTGGAAATTTATCCCAATGTAGCCCCTTGTCCTCAAGAAACTGGTAGTAGGCTCGCAGAGCCTGTGCGCAAGGAGATAGGTCTTCCGCTTTCTTTACGGCCTTGAGATAGAATAGATAGCTGTTGGCTTCGTGATTGAATATGCCATCTTGCGAAAAGAGTGTTGGTAGTGAACCGATATTTTCATTTGTGGATTGGCAACGAAATGTACCATCATCCAGTTTTTGTAGCTCAGTCTCTTTAAAAACATCGTTGGAATGTACAAGGTATGTCATAAATTATCCTGAAAAATATCACTGTCCAAGAATACATTATGGACAGTGATGGAATGTTTTCCAGATTTATTTACGTGTGTAAGATGCTTTTCCTACACTAACCTCTCATAGTAACAAATTCTTCTGCACCCGTTGGGTGTATTGCTACTACGGCGTCAAAGTCTGCTTTGGTTGCGCCCATTTTCATTGCTACGCCAAAACCTTGCAGTATTTCATCCATGCCAAAACCAATGCCGTGAATACCGACAACCACTTCATTATCACCAGCACAAACAAGCTTCATTTTACAGGCTTGACGGTGAGCGGTAACCGCTGAGTACATTGAAGTAAATGTAGAGGCGTACACCTTAATATTGTCTTGGCCATACTTTTCAGCGGCTTCTGGTTCGGTTAAGCCCATGGTGCCAATAGGTGGATGACTAAATACCACTGTCGGAATTAAGCTGTAATCCATTTTAGCGTCTGGCATGTTGCCAAATAAACGCTCTGACAATAAACGACCCGCTTTAACGGCAACAGGGGTTAATTCAACACCGCCTGCCATAATGTCGCCAACACAATAAATGCCTTTCGCGGTGGTATTTTGCTGTTCATCAGTAATGACATAGCCTTTAGCATCTAACTGAACATCGGTATTTTCTAAGCCAATATTGCCCGTTGATGGTGAACGACCAATGGCCCAAATGAGGCAATCAATCGTTAAGCTTTGGTCATTTTCTAATAGTAATGTCAAACTGCCATCGGCATTTTTGGTGACCGATTTAGGTACGCTGTGAGTGTGGAGCGTTGGGCCGTCGGTGGCCATAGCGTCAACTAATGCGTCGGTTAATATTGAGTCAAAGTTACGCAGTGGTGCATGCTTACGTACTAATAAATGCGTTTCGCTGCCTAGTGCGTGTAATACACCTGCCACTTCAACAGCAATATAACCGGCACCCACAACCGCTACGCGCTTAGGTTGCGCCCGTAATGCGAAGAAACCGTCAGAGTCGATACCGTGTTCAGCTCCAGGAATATCAGGAATTGTTGGTGCGCCGCCAGTGGCAACCACAATATGGTCTGCAGTGTAGTGCTCGCCATCAACTTCAATGGTGTTGTTATTGATAAAGCGACCATAGCCATTTAATAAAGTGACTTTATTGCTCGCAAAGCCACGGCCATAAGCATCATGAATACGGCCAATGTAGGCTTCACGGTTGTCGACTAGCGTATTCCAATCGAATTTATTGACGGTAACATCAAAACCATAGTCTTTGGCGTACAGGTTCAGTGCTTCTGCGACATGAGCGCCATACCACATGACTTTTTTAGGTACACAGCCGACGTTAACACAAGTGCCACCCACGTGTTTTGCTTCAATAATTAATACTTTTGCGCCACGCATTGCTGCACGGTTTGCTGAGGCGATGCCGCCACTGCCTGCGCCAAGCGCGATATAGTCAAAATGTTGAGCCATGATGATCTCCACTACGGTTAATGCATCCATTGTAGGGTGGATTGTGTTTGCAATCTAGTCGTACCCGCATTGCATTGTTAGCGTTTATGTTGGCATTCACCACGGTCAACGTTATTAGGGCCGCTGGTTGCGCACTTAAGGCAGGTCCATTCCTTTTGCCTAATATCAATTTCATCTTGATAATGACTAAATTGACTATTTTGGGTTTGACGTTGTTTTTTCTTGAGGTTTTTTATGCGGTTATTGAGCCAGCGACAATTTGGATCATTAGTGATTGTTGTAATGCTCATAGTGTTGGAGCGCTTTGATATTGATGAGCCCGCGTTGCTTTGTGTAGTGATTAGTTTTTTGCGGCTCGGTTTAAGGTAAATATCGTCGGCTCGGTATTCTAATGCTGAGCTTTGCTCTGTGGGGATAACAATCACATTACCTTGATGATCAGTCGCGTATTGCGTGGGGAGTGAGTCGGCATTGTCATTGGTTAACGGGGCGAGCTTATCAGGCTCTTTAACAATCAGTTTGGTGAGCTCGCTGGCAAGTAATGAGGTACTGAGTGGCATCATCAAACCCGCGAATAAGACAAATAGCATATTGGTACGTCGAGTTAACATAAGCTTCCTTGCTTGAGTAGAGGTGTTGTCTAGTAGCCTCTTTAGTCTAGCCTTGGATTGCTAAAATGCTAGCAAAGCTAAAAACTCAGTTCGAAATGTATCCCTGCATAGGTTTGATTTAAGCTGCCTTGAATATTGTCGACACTAGCTTGTTGCTTAATATCTCCTTGGGCAATGCTGTGGCTAATGTGTGCAGACAATGCCATTGAATCATTAAGTTTCTGTTCGGCTTCTAGTCCAAATTGGAAATGGTTAGCACCGTTGTGTTCTTCACTGCTGTATTGAAAATCAAATCCCTGAACGATGTAAGGTGTCAAAGTGAAGTGTTGATTGATTTCCCAGGGGCTTTGCAAACTCAGTTCAATAAAATAGCCGCCAGCTTCGGTTGCATAAGTGTAGTTAATTGCAGGTACAAACCAAGTTAATCCATTCACTGTTAACGCGCCAAAAAACTCATTATCAGAACCGCGCTCATCGCCATAAAATTCTATACGTTGATAGCCGACAGTGGCATCTACATTATTCGCGAGATGTAAGTTATATTCTAGTCCTAGGTTCCATTCCACATAATTCACCTGGTCTGCTCGACCTACAATGGCATAAACAACAAGATCATTTTGTTCAATATTGACCACTGCCCACGAAATACCACCATGATCTAAATTGTCACGACCTTCGGTGATGTAATTATTTTCCCAAGCAACATCGAACCCTGCAGTCGGCTGGTATTCTGCCGTGGCGAATGCCGACCAAGATGTCGCTAAGCACATTAACGTCGCCATTGTGCGGCTAAGGGCACGTATACCATGGCTACAGTTTGATAGGAAAAAATCAAAGGTCATGTTTATTGAACTCATATCGAAAATGGGCAAGTGATTTTGATAAAGTGAATAGTAGTGCTTTTAATGAAAAAATAAATGATAACAAGTCTCGTTTGAGATCTGCCTGCCAATATTGATTTTGTAAATTAAACGTAAAGTTAAATTGTGGTCTGAGTCACTCTATTTGTTGAGTAAATCGTTTAGGTGTTGGGATGCTTATACGTTGAATCAGCGATAATATGTTCGAACCTGGCGATGAAAAGCTCAGAGTACCACCTCAAAACCGAGGTGATATTTATTGGGATAAATTTTTTCTATGCTTGAAAAAGGTAACAATTAGCCCCATATAGGCTACATACTCACGTGACATATTTCGAGGAATCTTATGAGCAATCCATTGCTAAGTAGCGCAGAATTACCAGAATTTTCAAAAATTAAACCTGAACACATTCAGCCTGCAGTTGAGCAAGCCATTGCCAAATGTCGTGAGACCATTGAAGTATTATTAGCAAAAAATAGCCAATACACTTGGGACAACCTCATTGAGCCTCTTGAAGATGTCGACGACGAGTTAAGTAAAATGTGGTCGCCTGTGTCACACATGAACTCGGTGATCAGTAGTGATGAATTACGTGACGCTCATGATGCCTGTTTACCCTTGTTGTCAGATTACGGCACCTATGTTGGCCAGCATCAAGGTTTGTACGAGGCGTATAAATCGATCCATGAATCGGCAGCTTTTGCCCAGTTAACTCAAGCGCAAAAAATGGTGATAGAGCAGAGCTTACGTGACTTTGAATTATCGGGTATCGGCTTGGATGACAGTCAAAAAGCACGCTATGGCGAAATGGTAAAACGTTTATCTGAACTCACCAGCAACTTTTCTAATCAACTTTTGGATGCCACCGAAGCGTGGAGCAAGCTTATTACCGACGAAGCAGATTTAGCGGGTTTACCTGAATCAGCCATCGCCGCAGCGAAAGCCATGGCAGACGCCAAAGAGCAAAAAGGCTGGTTGTTTACCTTAGATTTTCCGTCTTATTTACCGGTAATGACCTATAGCGAAAACCGTGAGTTACGCGAAGAGTGTTACCGTGCATTTGTGACTCGCGCGTCTGACCAAGGCCCTAATGCCGGTGAGTTTGATAACACCAATAACATGAATGAAATTGTGGCATTGCGTCATGAATTAGCCAATTTACTCGGTTTTGCCAGCTACGCGGATAAATCGTTAGCCACCAAAATGGCAGAAAACCCAGCACAAGTATTGGGCTTTTTAAACGAGTTAGGCGAACGCTCTAAAGACCAAGCGGCAACTGAATTAGCCGAACTGCGTGCCTTTGCCAAAGATCATTACAACGTGACAGAAATGGCCTCATGGGATTTGAGTTTTTACGCTGAAAAACTGCAGCAACACAAGTACGAAGTATCGCAAGAAATATTGCGTCCGTATTTCCCAGAAGACAAAGTCTTGTCAGGTTTGTTCTATACCGTTAATCGCTTATTTGGTTTAACCATTAGCGAACAAAAAGGCGTCGACACTTGGCATAAAGATGTTCGTTTCTTCGATATTCATTATGCCGATAAAGTACACCGTGGCAGCTTCTATCTCGATTTGTATGCTCGTAGCGGTAAACGTGGCGGCGCATGGATGGACGATTGTCGCGGTCGCCGAATAACCTCTACTGGTTTGCAAAAGCCGGTGGCCTATTTAACTTGTAACTTTAATGGGCCAGTCGACGGCAAACCGGCATTGTTTACCCATGACGAAGTCACCACCATGTTCCATGAGTTTGGCCACGGCATTCACCACATGTTAACCAAAGTGGATGTGGGCGGCGTGTCGGGTATCAATGGTGTACCTTGGGATGCGGTAGAGCTACCAAGTCAGTTTATGGAAAACTGGTGCTGGCAAGAAGAAGCCTTAGCGGAAATATCTGGTCACTATGAAACGGGCGAACCATTACCCAAAGCATTGTTAGACAAAATGCTTGCGGCGAAAAATTTCCAGTCAGGCATGATGATGGTGCGCCAACTTGAGTTTTCCTTGTTCGACTTTAGAATGCACCACGAGTTTGACCCAGCTAAAGGCGTCGACATTCAAGGCATTTTAGACCAAGTGCGTAGCCAAATAGCGGTATTAACCCCGCCGAGCTTTAACCGTTTTCAACACGGTTTTGCCCACATTTTTGCGGGTGGTTATGCCGCAGGTTATTACAGCTATAAATGGGCCGAAGTATTATCTGCAGATGCGTTCTCGCGTTTTGAAGCCGAAGGTATTTTTAATGCTGAAACAGGTAAAAGCTTCTTAAATAACATTCTTGAAATGGGTGGTAGTGAAGAGCCAATGGAGCTGTTTAAACGTTTCATGGGCCGTGAACCCAATACAGATGCTTTATTGCGTCACAGTGGTATTGCTGTGTAAACCAAGCCAAATACATGGTTAAAAAATTAACAGCATAAACGCGAGTTTATGCTTTTTTTTTGCTGTTCAATCGACAATAAGTATACCCATTTCGCACTAAATTCATCACAGCCAGTAAACTACAGCATCTACTTTAGGTATTAAATTCAACAAACTGATCTTGCTGTTCACGTTATATATATCGTTACGATAAACGTATAGGTATCGTTTATCGATAATTTATTGCTGATAAAAGGTTTGTGTGTTAACTTCAGTTTAACATTAACCAGCTTAGATTGATCATGGATAGAATAGTCTCGTTAAGTAAATGGATTAAATTGCTGATTGTATTTTTAGCTTTATTACAAGTCACTAGTTATAGCGGCACGATGGTGTTTGGAGAGTTCCAAGCGGGTGAATATGTGTTAACCATTGACTGGTGGGGTTGGTTTAGCAGCTATCTAGCCGTCGACTTTGGTACACCTTGGCAAGCACTCGCTCAAAGCCTTTATGATGCGGGATTTCATCCTGGGATCATTCTGGGCAGTGTTGAAATTCTACCTTACCTGTTTATTTACTATTTTCTCTACCAACTTTTTGGTCTGTATCAGCAAGGTCATGTGTTTACTCCAAGTAACTTCCGCTGCTTGAGCCGTATTGCCTTGGTATTTTTAGTCTGGATTTTACTCAGCCTTTTCTACCCGATGATCATCGCATTTACATTGCACTTTAGTGGTACATCTAGTGCGGTACCTGTTTATTTTAGCCTTGGCAGCCAAGAATTAAAGTATGCACTTTTCGGAATGATTTTTTACTGTGTGGCATGGGTAATGAAGCATGCAACTGAGCTTCAAGAAGAGGCGGAGTTGACAATTTAATGGCCATAATTATTGAGCTGGATGTGATGTTGGCAAGGCGAAAAATGAAGTCCACTGAACTGGCTGAATTGATAGGTATAACGCCTCAAAATTTGTCGGTGCTTCGAAGCGGTCGCGCAAAAGCCATTCGATTTTCAACATTAGACGCAATCTGCCTACATTTACAATGCTCGCCA
This sequence comes from Shewanella sp. SG41-4, assembly GCF_014164505.1. Lineage (GTDB taxonomy): Bacteria > Pseudomonadota > Gammaproteobacteria > Enterobacterales > Shewanellaceae > Shewanella. Next base: position 9,328 of record NZ_JACJFI010000159.1, read on the forward strand.
GGTGACATTTTAGTCCACAAGGACGATAAATAAATTAAGGAAGATGACATGCAAGGTTTGCTTAACAAAATAACCACAGGTGCAATGATAGGCACTACATTACTCATCACTTCAGCATGTACTATGCGCTTAAGTGAGAGCACATTTATTGCCAGCGATGAAGTACCTACAGCCTTTACGACTGAGTTTACACAGCAATTACAACAGGCGATGCCAGATCACTTAATTACCACCGTGAGCCTGGAAGCAAGCGATCACGTGAGATTAAATGGTTTTTATATCGATAATCCCAATAGCCTTACAACCTTAGTGTTTTATCAAGGCAACGGTATGAAGATTGAACCACATGGTCTGTCGGCACTTACTACGTTATCGACGCTAAATACCGATATTTTAGTGATGGATCGCCGTGGATTAGGGGCAAGTGAAGGCCAACCAAGCATTAACAATATTATTGCAGATGCGCAGCAACAACTGGATTATTTACAT